>CBFGYT010000054.1:0-8293 GCA_965653065.1 uncultured bacterium
CACCGTGCTCGCAAGCTGCGCGCGATGGGGGACCCCCATCATCGTGCCACCCCGCGCTCACTATCATAATCTAACTGCGTCTCTTGAAGACCGTAGAGAAACCGTATAAACACTCTAATTATGTAACAATGTATATTCTAATGATATTGAATACATAAAGCAACTGTAAAGAGGTATGGCCAATTATGGCTCGACCGATCGGTTCATTTCATGCTCTCCCACTTTGAATCAAAGGCTTTGACGCAATCAAATCCTCCTATTCAAGCCAAAATTAAGCCTTTAGAGCTCAATTATAGAGAAGAACATGCATAAGGGGAGCTATGAAGAATAAACGAATACGTTGCTTCCAGGTATTAAGGGTCGCCTGGAAATGTTTCAAACCATAAGTGGCATGGATGCCACGCCTGAGCATGGACGTATTCACGGCGTGTTTGAAACATGATAGGCGCCCCTTAATACCGATAGGCTAAATAACTTCAGCTCGCATTTTGAATGATTATTGGTATATACTAAACTCTTGAATACAATAGGATTGGACCTCTTATGCACAATAGAAAAAAGATTGAATTAAAAATATTAGATGACCGCATTGGCTCATTATTCCCTCTGCCGACTTATGCCACCGACGGTGCCGCAGGCGTAGATTTACGAGCGATTCTTGATTGTCCATTAGCACTGCAACCAGGACAGACCGAATTAATCTCTACAGGCTTAGCAATTCACATCAAAGACCCACAGATTGCCGCTACTGTTTTGCCTCGCTCTGGGTTAGGACATAAACATGGCATCGTATTAGGGAATTTGGTAGGATTAATCGACTCAGATTACCAAGGCCCTTTGATGATCTCTTGCTGGAATCGCAGCCAAGATGTATTTACGATTAGTCCAGGAGATAGAATTGCGCAATTGGTTTTTGTACCGATTGTTCAAGTTGAGTTTGACACGGTCTCTGATTTTGTGCACTCGAATCGCGGTCAAGGGGGATTTGGTCACACAGGATTAAATGAAACAAAAGGATGAAATATGTCTACTACTTTTTTTCTAACGAGCATCGGAATTACTTTGTTAATGATGATTATCATTCTAACCCAAGTGACTCGATGGTTTAACTCTGCGCGCACTTCTTATTCATCCTCTTTTGTCACGGTTTTTGTGATAGGTGTTATCACTTATTTTGTGTCTCGCTCGGCTTATTCATTAAATAGTAATTGGGTCTATTGCATCCTTTTGTTATTAATTCCTTACACGATTGTTCTGATTTTAAAAACCGATTTTATGCATGCTTTAGGGGCTGCTTTTATTGTCATCGTCACAGCGGTTATTTGTCTTACTGGCAGTGCTTATATTTGTTCCAAAATGTCTAGCGGAAGTTCTTCTCTTGAAGATTGTTTATCAGAAATTCAATATAAATTTAGCTCGGGATTATCTGATATCAATAACTTGAATCCTTTAAGCTATTTTAATGGTACGGCTTCTGGCAATGCCTCAGAAAACAATGCCGCGGAGGCAGCAGCTAGGGCACCCATAACAAACATTACGGATTATTCTCAAAATAGCGATACTCCTTTACTAGACGAATTGCAAGAAAATATTCAACTTTATTGTGCTTGCAAAAAAAATGATTCGCCTTGTTTATTGCAATATCAAAGCACGACACAAATCGCATTGGAAAAGATTCAATCTCGCGGACTGTCTACTGCCGGCCAACAAAATTTTGATACTTTACGACAACAAGCACAACAGTGCGATTTAACTTTAGCGGCATATGAAGCGCCTAATATCGTGGTATGGACTAACGTTGCCAAACAATATTATCCCCCAGCGCCCATTGGTGCTGTTGCTGTTCCGGGACAAAATGTGCCTTTACAAGCTATTCCTAGCAATAGCCCTACACAACCGACAACGAATCCCACAACACAAACTATGCCTACACAGCCAGCAACGAATCCCACAACACAAGCTGCGCCTACACAGCCAACAATGAATCCCACAACACAAGCTACACCTACACAACCAGCAGTCAATGCCACAACACAGACCTCACCGAGTCAAGTAACTTCAAACGGCTCTATCATGATTACACCTAATCAAGCGTCTCAATACATTGGACGCCGCGTTAATATTACTTTGGCTATCAGTGGATTAGTACGTAGTGGGCAATTGATTTCTGCTGATAGTAGCAATATCACATTGCAAATTAATTATGCCTCCGGAACAATACGCTCACAAATCCCCACCGATATTATTCAGCAAATTGAGGTGTTACCACAGTGACATCGACTCTAGGAGAGAAAAAACCTTTACGCATTGTTTTTGCTGGCTCTAGTCCTTTTTCCAGCGCAATTTTGAACGCATTGTTACAACAGAATGAACAAGTTATTCATGTGCTAACACAAATGGATAGACCATCCGGAAGAGGTCAGCAAGTGAATAGTACAACGGTGAAAGACACCGCTATCGCGCATCATATTTCTGTTTCAACGCCTACAACATTACGTGATGCAGATGTCGCATCACAACTACAAGCATTACACGCTGATGTATTATTAGTCGTCGCTTATGGTTTGCTAATTCCACAAACGATACTGTCATTATTTCCATATCCTATTAATGTACACCCTTCTTTATTACCACGATGGCGCGGAGCAACGCCTATTGAAAGTCCGTTACTCGCGGGAGACCCCACGAGCGGTGTAACCATTATGGAAATGGTCGCAGCACTCGATGCAGGTCCAATATTAAAACAACATTCTCTGTTATTAAGCCCACAAGAAACGCGCGACAGTTTGTATCAACGCTTATTACCGTTAAGTATCGAACTATTAATAGCAACTTTAGATGACATTCGTCATAATCAAGTGCAAAAAATTTCTCAAGAAGATGCGCTGGCTTGTTATGCTCATAAGTGGACAAAAACAGATTTACATATTAATTGGCAAAAAAGCGCTATTGAGATAGACCGACAAATTCGCGCTTTTGCTAAAGCGCCAGGCGCTTATACGCAATTAGACACTTCACCCATTAAAATTCTACACGCAACGATCGATACTTCTTTAGAGAATAATCCATCACGAGCAGGACAAATCAGTTTATTTAATCGTCAAGGACTCTGGGTGCAAACACAGCAACACCATATTTGTATTACTGAATTGCAATTAGCAGGGAAGAAACCCATGTCTATTCAAGACTTATGGAATGGTCACCGACAATACTTTACTCCAGGACGCCAGTTACAATGAAATCTCTTAACGTACAGGCGCGCGCAACGAAAATTCTTTTTTCCGTTCTTTATAAAAAAAATTCACTAGATGATGCTTTAAGCACCGCTTTCAAAAAAGAGTCTTCCAATAAAGGGCTAATACAAGAGTTGTGTTATGGCACATTACGACATTATGAGTCTTTATCTTATCTGTTAAATCAGCTTCTTAAAAAGCCTTTTAAAAAAGATAATGCCGAATTGGAAGTGTTACTCTTATTAGGGTTATATCAATTACGTTATCTGCATTTTCCTCCTGCGGTCAGCGTGGCCGAAACGGTCAATGCGGTGAGTCAACCTTGGGCCAAAGGGTTAGTCAATGCCATTCTGAGAAATTTTTTACGTCAACAAGAGACCTTATTAAAAGAAATTGACAACTCTCCTGTAGCATTATATGAACATCCTCAATGGATGCTCTCTTTATGGCAAAAGGCTTTTCCGCACCATTGGCAATCTATTTGTCATGCGAATAACGCGCATCCGCCCATGACATTACGCATTCATTTGGCTAAAATGCAAAAAACAGATTATTTAGCACAATTAACAGCAAAAGAAATTGCTTTTCAAGACATCCCTTTTTTACCCAGCGCTGTCGCTTTGCAACAACCTTTACTCGTAGAAAAATTACCTGGATTTCATGAAGGCTCCGTCAGTGTTCAAGATTGTGGCGCACAATATACGCCATTATTATTGAACTTAGAAGAAAATCTCTCTATTTTAGATGCATGCAGCGCTCCGGGTGGAAAATTATCTCACTTACTAGAAGTTGCCCCCACCTCTATTCATGTTACCGCAATAGAAATTAACGCTGATAGGATTGAGAGAATAAAAGAGAATTTAGCACGCTTACATAAGGATAAATCTGTTCAACTCATTCAGGCTGATATTTTAAAACCCGCGACTTGGTGGAATGATCAGTTGTTTGATCGCATTATTGCGGATGTCCCTTGCTCTGCCACAGGCGTGATTCGTCGCCATCCTGATATCAAACGATTACGTCAAGAAGAAGATATTGCTCAGTTGGCAAAAACACAATTAAACATACTCAATACTTTATGGTCTTGTTTAAAAGTAGAAGGATTATTACTTTATATTACCTGCTCTATTTGCCCTGAAGAAAATGACGATGTGATTGGTTCGTTCTTAGCAACACATATCGATGCCACGTGTCTTCCGCTGACTCAAATCAAAGAGGGTGTTGCTTTACAATATGGTCATCAATTATTGCCGGGATTATATCCTGGCGATGGATTTTATTATTCTTTGTTGAAAAAATCTGTTTAGATATTTTGATTTTTACTTCGAAATACGAATTTAGGTTATGACAGTTAGCCACCGTCATTGCGAGGAGCGTAGCGACGTGGCAATACAGTGAATTCACACAGATCTGCAGATTATTCTCTGGATTGCCACGTCGCTACGCTCCTCGCAATGACGACTTTCATGTTCCAGTGTTAAATCTCACATTTCGAATAACGAATGGTATATATGCTACGCATACGTGAAAGCACAGATTGGGATGCAGGTTGCGCGTACTGCGGAAAGTAAAAAGCGGAGTTTATTGGGCCATAAATGAGCATTTTTACTTTCCGCAGTACGCGCAAGATGCGCCCAATATGGGCTTTCCTAGAAAGAAGGTACAAACCTAAGTTTGGTTGTCAATAACCCACGCCTTAAATTCATCATAAGGCAGTGGCTTACTAAAGAAATACCCTTGAATATAATCACATTGATATTCTTTTAATTTCTCAAATTCTTCTTCTGTTTCTACACCTTCGGCAATCGTGGTCATATTTAAGTTATGCGCCATGGAAATGATAGATTGCACTAACGCAGCATCCACTTCCGAACTCACAATCTTAGAAATAAAAGATTTATCAATTTTAATATGATTAAACGCGATCTCACTTAAATAGCCAAGATTAGAATATCCTGTGCCAAAATCATCTAAAGACAATTTAAATCCAGAAACTTTTAACGCAATTAACTTTTCTTTCGCTATATCATCATCCACAAAAATACCCTCAGTTAATTCTATACAAATATCTTGTTCAGTCAATTTATACTTATTTAATATAATTTTTAGAAAGCCCATAAAATTATCTTTCTTTAACTGCTGTGCTGATAAGTTAAATGCAACGGTAGGAAATTTAATACTAGGATGTACCCAAGCGGCGCTATGCATACAGATCCTGTCAAATATCCATTCACTGATAGGCACGATATCTCCTGTTCGTTCCGCTATGGGGATAAATTCTGCGGGAGATATTAAGCCATGTTGTGGATGATACCATCGTAACAATGCTTCTGCTCCAATAATTTTTTTTGTTTTTGCGGCTACTACAGGTTGATAGTAAATCATCAATTGCTTTTTCTCTATGGCTAAATGCAATGCTTGTTCTAAGAAACTGCGTTTGGCAAATGTATCATGAATAGATTGCTCATACACTTGCGATATTTGTGTAGCATATTCACTTAAGTTATGTAACGCCATATCGGCTCTGCTAAGTAGTTTCTCTTCATTGTCTCCATCATCTGGGAAAAAGCTCATGCCAATATTCACTTTAATTCTTTGGATATTATCATTAACGGCTATGGGTTCGCTGGCAATGGTTTCAATTTCTCTTATCATGCGCCAAGTGTCCATTTCATTAGAGATCTCTTGTAATACAATACAAAATTTATTATTTGCTAATTGCGCAACGATATCGCTATGACGCACTTTTTTTAATAATCGCCCAGCAATAATTTTTAATATTTCTTCACCGATTGCGCGCCCAGATAAATCACAAATTAAATCGAAGTTTTTAATTTGTAACACAATGACAACTAAACCATGGTGATGTCGTTGTGCTAATAAAACAGATTGTTGCAATCTATCTTTTAAAGTAACGGCATTAGGAAGCGCTGTAATAGCGTCTGTTTGTATGCGTCGCAACAAATCATGCTCTAGCTGCTTTTGTATGCTGATATCACGAAAAGTCCACACTAGCCCTTGAGATTTTCCTTCATGCGTGTAAGAGCCCACTAACCCCGTTAGTACTCGCCCATCTTTAAAAAAAAGAGCGTCTAATGCATGCGATTCATGCAGATCTATATTGTTCATCCATTCAATAAATACGCTAGGGTCACTTAATTGCACCAGCAACGCTTCGACAGGCCAACCTCCTTTTTTCTTAACCCATTCAGTGGATGGGATCTGCCATAAAGTCATCAACTGTTGATTAATATAGAACACTTGGCCATGCCGATCTGTAATCATCACGCCTAACCCTAAAGCTTCCAAGACTTCACTGGGAATTTGTCCGTTCTTAAAATGATTCATTGTCCTAATCCTACTTCAATACAGTTTCTAGCCAAATCACAACCAGTTAGAAAAGTGCTTACTATTTTTCATAAATTAATCTCCCAGCGATGGGTATACAATAATTAGTATAGTACATAACTTCAGACTAGGATTAGTCTAAAATTTACACACATTGCCTTGTTGTATAAACTATGATATTAATGAGCAATGCTATTATTTATTATTGTCTACAAAAAATGCAGAATAAGACCGTCGATATAACCTCACTAAAACAACCACCTGGGTTGAAGATACTATTTTTAACCGAAATGTGGGAACGATTTGGTTTTTATACGATACAAACATTATTCGTTCTTTATTTAGTCAAAGTCTTATTATTAACAGATACTGCTGCCTATGGATTATTCTCGGCATTTACAGCGTTAACGTATGCTTGCCCTGTATTGGGTGGTTTTTTGGCGGATCGTTTTTTTGGGCTAAAACCTACCATTCATTTAGGGTTAATTTTATTTATTATCGGCTATGGTTGCCTTTTTATTTTCAAGCATGCCTTTCCTTTTTACCTGTCTTTGTCCATCATCATTTTGGGAACCGGCTTTATTAAAGGGACCATATCCAGTCTCCTTGGGCAATTCTATGGCGAACATGACATTCGACGGAATGCTGGATTTACTTTATTTTATATGGGGATCAATTTAGGCAGTTTTTTTGCGGCTGTCATCAATAGTGTTATTGCCGTTAAATTTGGCTTTCAATATGCTTTTTTACTCGCCGGATGTGGCATGGTTGTTGCTTATATCATTTTCAATAAAGGACAGCGTTACTTAGAAGGAAAAGGAGAACTATCTATTTGGAAAAATTCTTTTTTTGCTAATCATCCTATACTCTTAGTGATATCCTGTCTGTTTGGTGCTGCGATACTGGCTATAGGCCTACATTTTTATAGTTACGTTTCTAACGGCATTCTGATTTTATTAGGCATCCTCATTTTTATCTTAATTTGGAATACACGCGTATTAACTAAAACGCAACAGCATAAAATGATTGTATTAGCTTTATTATTAGTATTTTCCACCTTCTTTTGGGCGCTGTGGTTTCAAACTTTTCTTTCTATCACTTTATTCATCGACAGAGCTGTTGATCGACAAGTTTTTGGTTTTACTATCCCTACTGCTATGTTTCAAAGCTTTCACTCTGGTTATGTGATTGTATTCTCTCCGCTATTAGCAAAAATGTGGATATGGTTAGAGCGAAATAATATTAATCCCTCAGGACCGTTTAAATTTGCATTAGGCATTCTATTTATTGGCTGTGCTTTTTTAGTCTTAGCTTTGGCGGCGGTATCCGCCGGCCCATTTGATAAAGTCCCAGCCTCTTGGTTTATCATCACTTTCTTCTTACAGACTTTAGGTGAATTAATGCTATCGCCAACAGGATTGGTGATGGTCACTAAATTAGCGCCACCGAATTGGGTAGGGATGTTAATGGGATTGTGGTTTACCTCTTTGGCAGCGGGTAATGCTTTAGCAGGAAAAATTGCTAACTTGAGCGCATTACCGAGTCAAATTCCAGATAATTTTGCCATGACACAATTTTATGGATATACCTTCAATAAACTAGGCTGGATAGCAGTGGCGATTGCTATCTTGTTATTAGCCTGCACGCCTTTGATTGATCGTTTAGTGCCTAATAGTGAAGAATTATCTTAAAGATGTGTTATAATGCCGCTC
>CBFGYT010000055.1:0-8255 GCA_965653065.1 uncultured bacterium
AAGAATCTTGAGAATACTTAAGTAAAAAAACTTGTGAACTATTATCCTGCGCTTGCCAATGTGTTAGCGCATTGGGTATTTCAGGGAGTTCAGCAGGTAACGCAGCGTATTGTGCCAATGCAGCAGGCTGCTTTGCAATAGCGCCAAGCTGAGTAATGTCTACACGCTGCAACGTGTGGATACTGATATCCAATAAATTATAAAGAGAAGATAGCCACGATGGTCTCCTCGCAGCGCCGGAGGTTTGCGTTGCTGCACAGGATTCGCTATTTTCTTCTATGATTGAGGTTTGTGTTTCTTCAATAACTCTGCGATCTAATATTCGGTATATTTCCCAAGAACGTGTACTCAAACCTCCAAACGGTGTTAATGGGATGGAATTTTCGCTTAAGCGTTGAAGTTCTGCTTGATATGCAGATTGTCGCTTTAGAAATTTTGCCATCAATTTAGCTTCAGGAGAATTTGTCAATGTTGGACTTGCATATTGCTTAAAATCCTGCCAGTGGCGTTCTAAGAGTTTGGCGAAAAAAAGTGGTAGCAACCCACCCATTTCTATAATGCCTGCTTCTTCTTCGCTCATTAAAAAATGGGGAAAATATTCTGGCTTAATGCCATACGCTCGGTCAGGACCATATTTCATAGCCCGATAGCGGGCAATATAAGTATCTCTTTTCATTCGCTCGAATTCATTCGTATAATGGAGATCTAAGAAAGCTGCGAATAAACCATTCTGCTCTTTTGTCCATTGTAAATTGCCATATTGCGAGGAAAACTGACATAGATTGCCATCCTGGCTAACATAGTTAACAAGGATAACTGGAAGCCCAATTCCATTTGTGTGTTGCACTAATTTCCCTTGCGATAATTTACCTATTTGCTCGGATGCTTGCTCCTTACAATCCATACGTGACGTCTGCATAGCCAGTTGTACAATATCGCTGCGCGGTACATAGGATGTAATATGCTTCTCTAGATAAGCAGCTAATTTTGGATAATCGTTTTTAAAAGTAAGTGGTTTTTTAATATAACCATCCAAAGCAGTGCCTAATAGTCGTTTGCCACTATCAAGTAGGTTTTTTATTTCTGCTATTTCTTTATCGGTTATCGGGAGTACAGGGAGAGACAGTTCCATAGTGTTACGATCTCTTGGGAAAGTATATATGTCATGATTATGCACATGCAAAATGGTTAGAAAAGCATGCCAAAATTCGTGTAATAGTGAGCGGATAATAAAGTTTCTTAATGGTTCTGTAGCCGGAAGATCGATATAAGGTTGAGAAAATACAACTCGGTTAAGCGCGCCATTATACCAAGCAATATTAAAATTTTCAGATGCGTGAGGGGTAGAGATCTCCATGCGAAAGTGCGCGCTTTTTAAGACTATACCAATATATCCTTCAGCGAACAATGAGGCTCTCATTGCACTCAATACACAATCTGCCAGCAGTTGTTTTTCATCATTACTCTTAGCGGATATTAATTCGATAATGTCATTGCGAGTTATCATGTAATTCCCCTCACTTATAATCTGTATATTGTCTTTTGAATAGTTATGGAAGCTGACTGCTTCTAAAAATCAATCCATTATAACTAATGGCAAAAAAAAAATCAATCCGACTGGGTTTGTCGTAAAAGGGATATTTAAATTATAAGCATTTGATTTTATTACATTTCTCTACAAACTCATCACTTTCTATAAAACAGAAACTATCCTTTATTTTTTAAAAAGCTCATCTTCAAAACCGAAAGACTTCATATTAATGATACGTTGTGGAAATAAAATTCCATCAATATGATCACATTCGTGTTGGATGATGCGTGCATGAAATCCTTCGGCAACACCCGTAACAGGTTTACCGTGTATATCATAAGCACTATAGTGTATTCGTTGATGTCTGGGCACGATCCCTCGTAATCCCGGTACACTCAAACAGCCCTCCCAACCCTCGATCATTTCTTCAGAAGCAAATTCAATCACAGGATTAATCAAAATAGTAAACGGCACGGGTTTTTCGTTGGGATAGCGTTTGCTGTGCTCAAAGCCGAACATAATGACACGTAAGTTACAACCAATTTGTGGTGCAGCAATTCCCACACCGCCTTTCTCTCGCATAGTATCTTGCATGTCTTGTAGTAATGCTTGCAATTCACCCTCTGTGAAATTTATCACCGGCTTTGAAGGCGTAGCTAATTGCTTATTTCCCATTTTTGCAACATTTTTAATGGCCATACGAATATCCTTATAGTTATTAAGACATTTTCTGAAAACAAGCATCCTTTTTTGCAAATTCAGTCAGTACGACATGGGTTGTCATTGCCACTATGTCTTCTCTTACTGTTGCATCTTGTTTATCTTGCTGTGTATAAATAGCTAAGACAATTGGCTTACAATACGGTGACCACAGTAAGCCAATATCATTAGCAATACCATAGTCACCCGATCCTGTTTTATCGGCAACAGTCCAACCATTGGGTGTGCCCGCACGTATTCGTCTATATCCAGTAGTATTATTTTGCATCCAGGTGACTAACATTGCTTGTTGGCCCGCAGTCAATACGTCTGGACTCAATGTTAATTTCTGTAGACTCAGAGCCATATCTTTGGGTGTGGCGGTATCTTGATTGCTATTCGGAGCTGAATTCATATAGCCATCGTAATGTTCTACATTAAATGACTTATTCCCAATACTGCCGGCAAATGCAGTAATAGCCTTAGGCCCACCTAATTTTCTAATAATTAAGTTCACAGCAGGATTGTCACTATACGTCACAGCTGCTTCTGCCAAAGCTTCTAACGTCATCCCAGTCGATATATATTTTCCGGTAATAGGATGCCATGGAATTAAATCTTTTTCTGTATAGATTATTTTTTCGTGTAGTAAATTTTTGTCAGTATCACTTTGCTTTAATAAAGCGGCAGCACTGATTAATTTCAAAGTGCTTTGTATAGGAAATCGTTCGTCGCCACGATGAGAAATCACTTGGTTATTATTGGTATCGATGGCATAAACACCAATTTTACCAGAGAAATTTTTTTCGAGACTGTTTAACTCTTTTTGTGGCGTGAAAGTGTTACTTGATTGTGTACTTGCAAACAGTATCAATGGAGAAGCAATTACTATCGTTAATAGCAGAAAATATCGCATAAGAGGCTCCTGATTGTAATATTTTAATATGTTAACCATAAAGGAAACAGAGCATCGTTAACCGATGTAAAAAATCAAGATTACCCTGTTGGCAGATATTTGAAATTTTGTAACAATTCACTACTTTTTGCTCAAGATATTGAATAGTTATGAAATTTTATGATTTATCAGTTGCTTCTTGCGCTAAAAGTTTCACTTTGTCTATCGTTAATCCTGTCCCTTTAGCGATGAGCGCCAAATCAACTCCTGCGCGAATAAGATTTTCAGCTATAGCCCATTTTTCCTGTTGGATACCCTGTTTGAGGCCTCGCTCTAACCATTGTATACGCCCTTCTTCACGCCCTTGTTCGAGCCCTTGTTCGAGCCCTCGTTCGAGCCCTTGTTCGAGCCCTTGTTTAAAGCCCGCTTGCATTGTTGCTTCTCGTAAGTTCATGATAACCTCTTGATATTCAGAAACAAATCCTTCTCTCAAAATATTCCACAGAAGGCCCATATCTTCGCCATCTATCTCTGCCAATGTCAATACATATTCTAGCACAGTATGTGCCATGTCACTAGACGCTTGAATTGAACACTTAAAAAACAACTCTTGCAATAAACTACATTTTTTCTGCAATTGCTTGCTTCTAGTTCTCTGCAGACTAGCTAACATCAAATTCGATAACTGTTGATAACGTAACTCTTCTTCCTTTAACTCTGCTACATCTAATAAAAGAAATGGCTGTGTAAACAACTCTTTTGCAATGAAAGACACATCTCCAAACAATTTGTAAAAACTGCGTTCATGTATCCATCGAGTTTTTCCATTATACACTACCAAAGGATAGATCAACGGTAATGGTAATGTATACTTTTTATGTGTTTTTATATAGTGATCCCAAATTCGCATCATATAAGACAATAATCTATAAGGCATAAATGGATCTGACGTACTTTGGTGTTCACAAAGTAAAAAAACAAATAAATCTTCACCGCCATCATTGCGTTTTACTGAAAAAAGGATATCACTTTCACTCTCTCTCAATTTTTTATCAATATAGTGCGAATCTTCTATCTGTATTGATTGTAACTGTACAATATTTAAAATTTCTTTAGGTAAATGGTGTTTTAAGAAATCTTCTGCTAAAGATAAATCTTTCATCATCGCCTTGAAAAACTTATCGTGCTTCGAGCGTATTCCTGTCATGTTTTGTCCTTAACATAGTATTGTTTTTGTCTTCTACAAACATGGCAAGCTCTTTATTCTTATTTAAAATAAAGCTTTCTACTTATTCTAATGGGTAGTTTTAAAGATGTCTATCTTGTTTTTTGCCTAGATATTTTGGTATTGACAATCATGTTTTTTTCAGGAACGTGAACTTCTTAGCTAATCATTATGCCATCTGATAATATAAATTAGTTAATGTTATATACAAATTATTTTTGAAAACGATATAATATATGCGGCAAATTAAGGTATTCAAATTCTTTTTCATAATCAAATCCTAGTTTTTTCATTACCGCCAAAGATTGGCTGTTTTTAATTTGCGTAAAACAAATCAATGTCTGTAGCTGCAAACCATTAAAAGCCCAATCGATATTAGGACGGCTCATTTCCATCGCCAATCCCTTCCCCCAGGCATCAGGCACTATAGCATAAGCAAGCTCTACTTCTTCTTTACCGTCAAGAAATTTGGTTTTTATACCACTTCGTCCTATATAGCGATGGGTATGCTTATCATACCACATGAGAGGGCCAAAGCCATGTCTGTCCCAATGATTGATGTCATCGACTAATCGTTCACAAATCTGCTCTTCAGTAAAAGCAACGCCATAGCACGCAATAAACGTTTTATCTTGCATCATATTTTTGTATTCTGCAAAACACGCCAATTGTGGAATAAACCCAACGAGTCGTTCTGTTGTCATGCACGGTTGATTTATAGTGAAATCATGGAATGCATCATTATCGATAGCACGACAAAATTCATTCTTAGCGGCAGCATATTGATTACTATCATCATAATGTCTAGCCAATTCTAATTTATGCGTTTCATATTCTTTAGCAATTTTAGGATATCGTTGCAAATAGTCTCTAAATAAAATATGCCGTTGCCACCCACTAGAATGATAATTGACTACATGAACATGCCAAGACAATTCTGCTCCTTTTTTCTGAAAAAAACGACGATTCGGCATTTCTTTTTCATACTCTTTGAAATAATGATAGCCTAGCGCCTCTAAAGCCTTAATCTGTTTATCCGAAAAATTTTGTAAGTTTTCAACACCGACTAAAATATCTATAGTGGGTTTGGTATAGATGCAGGGAATAGCAGTACTGCCAATATGTTCAATAAATATTTTTGGGTCAGTTAGGGCTTGATTAAGCTGTATCTTTTCATCGAGAAATAGTTTAGACCACTTTTCATCGTAGGGTACTAATCCGATCATTCTTAAAGCTCCATTCACATTGAATATGATAATCAACAATTATAACTTATTATTATCTTCTATTTCCAATAGAACGCCTAGGAAGTGTATTTTCTAGCTCGATTATAATTTCTCGTATACTTTCACAATCTCCACCTTGCTGAATACGCTTGGCCATATCTATTGGGACTCTTTCATCAAGATCAGGTTGGTTGGCATCAGCACCTCGCCGCAATAAAAATGAAACAGTTTTAGATTGCTTATACAAAATAGCCAAAGTTAATGCTGAATAGTTTCGATGGCTATGTGCAGTTTTAACATCAACTCTTTCACATAACGCTTTAATAGCATCAAGAGCACTATCCCCTTGAGGGATAGCTGCGAATAAAGAAGCGCTTGCTTTATTATATTCCGGCGTTTCCATTTTAAGAAAAGAAGAAGAATAATAATCTATAAATAGCTTGCCCATAATAGTTACCTTTAGTGTAGATTATAATAATAGCGGGCTATGCTACAATAACAACACAAGAATAGCAAGCTTTATGTGCACCCCTGCGACTTGACTACACTATATCTAAAGAATCATTTTAGCTTTTCTCTTTGATTTCACTCATTTTATCTTCTTCAGAAAGCATTCATATTACTAAAACAGACTATTCTTGGCTATAATCATTTAAGGTATGAGTAACTATAAACAATCAGTCCCATCCCATAAATAAGCGGACTAAGGATAAGATCATGAATTCAATACAAGCATTCAATATCAAAGAAAAACTTATCACACTGTCTGATGATGAAATCAATATGTTAAGAACTCAAATCAGAGGCAATGTTATCCTGCCTACGGATCCTAACTATGATAACTGCAGAAAAATTTGGAACGCGATGATTGATAGAAAACCCGCATTCATTATTCAGTGCCAAAGTACTACAGATGTGGTACATGCAGTTCAGTTTGCACATAAACATCAGCTATTAGTTTCTGTTCGCGGTGCAGGTCATAATATTGCAGGACGTTCTCTAAAAGACAACGTATTGCTTATTGATTTGAGCCTAATGCGCTATGTTCATGTTGATCCTGAAACAAAGTTGGCTTATGTTTGTCCTGGCGCAACACTGGCTGATGTTGATCATGAAACACTAGCTTATGGTTTAGCACTACCTATGGGAATTAATTCTACTACCGGTATTAGCGGCTTAACCTTAGGCGGCGGTTTTGGTTGGCTTAGTCGAAAATATGGGATGACGATTGATAGTTTAGTTGAAGCTGAAGTGATCACTGTCGATGGTAAACGTTTAATTTGTAACGAACAACAGTACGCCGATTTATTCTGGGGAATTCGTGGCGGCGGTGGTAATTTTGGTATTGTTACTACGTTTACATTTAAACTGCATCCATTAAATCCAGAGGTCATCTGTGGGCCGATTGTATTTGATTTTAAAGAAGCCAAATCGGTATTACAAAATTATCGTCAATTTTGCAAAACGGCACCGAATGACTTATCTGTATGGAGTGTTTTACGCAAAGCCCCTCCATTTCCTTTTATCGATGCCCGTTATCACGGTCAACCCGTTGTCATTATGGTAGGCATTTATACTGGAAATGATGGACAAGCCATGCAGTATTTTAATCAAATCAAACAATTTGGCACTCCATTGGGAGTCGGTGTAGGTCCCTGCCCATTTGTGTTATTTCAACAAGCGTTCGATCCCTTATTAGTGCCTGGAGCAAGAAATTATTGGAAGTCACACAATTTTCTTGATTTAGCCGATGGCTTATTTGATGAAATCATCGCTTATATCCATAAAATCCCTAATGCTTTTTCTGAAATTTTCTTAGGACAAATGGGCGGAAAAACTAATGATATCGATCCCAACGCAACTGCTTATCCGCATCGAAATGTCAATTTTATTATGAACGTACATACCCGCTGGGAAAATGCTGTTGAAGATAAAACCGCAGTGCAGTGGGCGCGTGATTTTTTCCACGCCAGTAAACCTTTTGCCAGTGGCGGTGTGTATGTTAACTTTGTCAGTGAAGGCGATGATAGTGTCGATGATGCGTTTAGTCACAATGCGCGTCAATTAGCACAACTTAAAGCAAAATATGATCCCAATAATGTGCTACGTAGTAACTTAAATATCGCGCCTTAGCCTATTTATAAAGAAGAAGACGCGACAACTCGCGTCTTCTTTAAAGAAAGTCATTAGCCCATCGCCATTACTGCTTGAGAAGGTGCTTGATGATCATTTCTTGCGGCTTGTAGCAATGCATTTGGCAGTCTTTGTTGCGACAACTCTTGCGCAGCCGATTTACCTCCAAAAAATCCAAACCCGCTATGAAGACTCCCTTCAGTCACTATAATAGGATTATTCGCGCCGCGCAAAGCTTCTCCTACAGCCTTTCCTTGTGCTTCAATCTTTCTGATTTCAGCATAGTTTGGATTATCCTCTAACACCCTAGCTAATGCCGCTTGTCCTTGTGCTTCTTTCTCAGCCGCATTTTTAGCTGCTTCCGCTCTAATATCAAGAATTTCAGCTTCTGTTTTTTCTTGCTGCTTTCTAGCGTCTGACTCTATCTTCAGCTTCTCTGCTGCCGCATTCGCTGTGATGGTAGTTGTTTGTGCTTGTATTTCAGCTTTTTGTATAGCGACTTGACCAGCACTTCTTTGCGCTGCTAATTCTGCAGTCGCTTTCGCC
>CBFGYT010000056.1:0-8227 GCA_965653065.1 uncultured bacterium
AATAGATAAATTGCGGCGTAAAATTTAACAAGTCCTTATTTGTATTGCTGTGTGTTAAATTTCGCATTTTGAGTGGAACATAATTGATATCATAACATACAAAAACAGGACAAACAACTTTATCTTATTACTCCTCTGTCTCAAGAATGAAATATATCTTTGCAACAATCAGTCTTAAATTCTCTAACACACTTTCTTTATTATCCCCTTCTACTAAAACACATCCTAGATAGAATTGCTCTTTTTCTTCTATATCTATTTTCTCTCCTTCTTGAACAAAAGAAGTGAATTCCTTAAATCCTTCATAGTGTTGAACAACATCTATCCCATGCCAAGAGTTAAACACCCCTTTACTACACGTCGTAAAATAATAGCACTCTAAATAAGTTAAAGGCGTAAATTGCCTATAAATATGTATGGGGATTTGCAGTGCAATGGCCAAAGATAATTCCATAATATCTACGCCCCATACTATTTTTTGCCATGCAACAAAATTTTCTTGAGATAATCCTGCGCTTATTTCAAATATTTCTGCGCCTTCTTTAGTTGCATCATATTTTCCAGAGACATGGATCACTCCATTCTCTATCTCTAATTCTTGCAATGCTAATATAGCAAGATTGATACAGGCCATTTGCTCTTGATGACTCAACTCTTTGCTGGGTATAGAATAGATAATATGATCATGTTCTGTAAGCGTTGCATCTGACCAAACATCCATAACAGAAGCATATTTAATTTTTCCATGCTGCACAATAGCGAAAACATCAAATGCTTTACCTGAAATAAATTCTTCTATCACAAATAGCTGTCCTTGAACAATATTAGAGACTTCTCTATACGCAGTCCTGGCTTCTTCTGGCGTATTCACTTTTTTAGAGTGAATACGCTCATTCGCTTGTACTGGCTTTAGTATCATAGGAAATAAAGCAGCATCTTTCTTATGCGACATCGTAGCAATTTGTCGTAATGCAATATCTAGAGAGCTTTCATCTTTTACATAAAAAAAGCATGGGGTTGATAGTTTAAAGTTATTTAATACCTTCCTGGTTTTTAATTTATTAACAAACATTCTGGCATTTGCCACATCTAGAAATAAGAGTTTTAACTCTCTGGCCAATTCTGCGGTAAAAACAAGATATTCTTGCGAAAATGTAGTAATTCCGTCTATACTTCCGAATGATTCTATCGATCGTGAAACAAAAGAAAAAGCTTGGCTGATATCTATTGGCATTTGCTTCATATCTATGCTGATAAATTCTGAAGCCAATTCTTTTGCCCAAGAGTCTTCGTTGTCTATCAAAATAATGTGCAAGCCATACCCCATTATTTCTTCAAGATTTTTTTTATTTGAAACACTTCCTGCGCCAACTAAAATAAGTCTTTTGTCTCTATACATGCTTTTTCTAGCACGAGTTAGCATCGTCACCAACCAGGGGATCGAGTGCGCACCCGTTTTTTCTGGATAGACTTTATCAAACTGATATTCTTTCCCCGCATTATGGTCATGAACAGCAATCAGCGTAAAAACCAATTTTTTATCTACATTTTCCAAGATAAAATCTAATCCAAAACAATCAATTTGCGCTTGCAGAGGGCCATCAGATTGATGTTTATAGTTTTTTGTCTCTTCTTCTATGAAAGATAGAATTTTAGTTGCAAAATGTTCCACCTCTTCTTCTAACAAAGAAACTTCTTCATCCGTCATTAATAGTTGGTGCTGAATTCGAATCGCCGAAATGATATTTTCAAATGGAATAATTGCCGCATTAGAAGACAGTGGTTGACCATATTCGCCTGCTCTGGCAATTAAACTGGTAATAACGCATTGTCCCCAAGGAGATCTAGCGACCAGCGCATGAATGATCCATTCTTTTTTACACGATTCTGCTGCATTCGCTATTTCATCTGGCGTTAATATATGTAAAGGAATATTTTCTTGTAAAATACAATAACGCCCACTACCATCCTCTTTATTAAACTCTAAATAGAGCGGCAAAGGATAAACTCTTTGTTCTACTAAGATAGAACATTGCTCTGTCATCAATGGGTCTTGTGCTAATTGAATAATGTAGTCCACCATATTGCTAATGTCATCTTTAGCAAAAAACTGCACGCCATAAGGTGGAACAAACCCTACTCCAGAGGGCTTAATGACAATATACTCTTTATTGTACGATTTTAAAAAATGCGTTAGTTTTTTATGAATTATTTCAGCTTTACTATTCTGATCACGTGGATAAAGTACTATCTCTATCGTTCTATTTCCAACAGTCAATCGAGAAAACGCATGTTTTGGCATCAAGAAAGCCAGTGTTTTAGGCAAATGCATTTCATGTGCAGATAGCCATATGCGTAGCAATGAATTTTCATTGAGAAAATATTCTAAAACAGAGCTACAGCCCATAGGAACATCTAGTTTATTTTCCAATTGAATGATGCACTCATTCTTTTTCTGTGTAGTCGTGTAAAAATTGCTGTAATAGTGAATACGTCGCGGCTCTTTATAATGTGCTAAAATAGGATCGCCTTCTCTGTCAAAGTAGATGCCTTTCTTTAAATAGAGGCGATTAGTACCATCATATTGGAGTTCTTCTAACAACCAACTGGGGTCAAGCACTAAGTGGATATCTCCAGGGGCTAATTGGCTTCCTGCGTAAGCAATCGAAACATTATCTAAGGTTGGTGGCGCAAGCAATGCAATGGTAGGTCTATTATATCTCGCTTTACCATGATGAAATTCTTCCACATAATGCACCATATGCAGCTCGTCTATATCTCGCTCTAATTCAGATAATTCTTCTTTTTCTGTAATATAAGATAGCTTATACGTATGATAAATATGGTGCTTAAACCAAATGATCCCAACTAGATTAATTGCTGAAAAAATAAAAAATACGATAGATACTATTTTCATTGGCGCATAGGCCCCTAGCCAGGCATATAGTATGGTTCCTGGAGAAGAATGGATAAAGATAAATGCAAATAACATACTACCCATACCCGCACTGAGTGCCCAGATTAATGTCAAAAGGCTGAAAATATTTTCTTGCTCCTTCTTTGCTTCTGCATTGCCATTGACTTCAATTTGTAAGAGCGAGTCCATACGACACCGTAATGGTTCATACAAGAATTTAATTAAAACGACACTCGCTATTGCTATTGAAAAAATAGGATACATCCATAATAGCAAAGTAGGTAAAAAGGATAGGCAAGAAAGAATCGCTAACCAGAAAATATATTTGTAGAATCCATATTTCTTTTGTAGCTTCTCTGCATTTGCTAATAACATCATGGTCGCTAATAATCCGCCTATACTCATTGCGCCAATGAATAACCCATTCCCTGTTGCACCCATATGCAAGATATCCAATGCAAAAGTAGGGAGGATCACGACCATCATCGCAGAATCTATCATCGATTCAAAAGATATCATGGCAAATCTTAATCTTATCGTTTTATAATGCCAAACTATTTTGCAAGTTCTCCATATCCTCGTCGGTGTTTGTGTGAAAACTTTTCTCAGCGGTGTTTTTTCACTATTTTTCTTATTGTCTTCTGGTATATATAGATGTTGCAGATAGATATTAGCGCTTGTTATTAATGTTGCACATAATAAAATAAAAGCCATCCCCAGTGTGTTATATGGCCCAATGTGTTTGCTCAAATGATCAATAACAATACCGAGTACAATAGGCAGAATAAGAAGGCATAAATAATCAAAAAATTTAAATAGATATAAAGCTCTTGCTTTTTTATCGGCCGTAGAAAATACTTTGTTAATCCCTCCTGAGTCTAAATCCAGTAGATAACTAAATGATGAAATTAACCCACTCATTGCAAATAAGATAACTAAAAATTGAAAATTAACTTGTTTTGAAAATAGCAATAACGTTAATACTGTAAATAGCAGTGCTCTTAACATAGACGTTGTTAATAATGCTTTTTGCATGGAAAAACGTTTAAGAATATCCCCCGTAAATAGTAAACTCGCAGTCAATGTCCACATATACGTTGTCGAAACCAACCCTGTTAAAGCGGTTTCTCCTGTGGTTAGCTTCACTATCAATGGTGTCAAAGTAGTAAAAATAGCAATAGAAACAACCCAAAAAAGTTGTGCTGTAAAATAGGCTTTCTCTACACGATTAAATTGTTTAACATCATTATAATTTTGTTTAACAATACTAATCATTTGAAATGGCATATTTTTTAATTTCATATGAATACCCTTCGCATTATTTTTGTGTTGAAACTAAAGGAAAAGCTTCTCAGCACTAATCTGCGCAATAAATGCGCTATATATCTATAGTCTAGCTTCTTTCTTCATAAATAGCGGGAAAAATGGCCTTTTATGTCTCTTGACACACGGAAACACCCCTTGATATTATTAGTATTATTTTTAATTAATGTTATTATGAATTTAAGGTGGATCCCATCACATTGCTTTATTTGCCAAAACGCGATTACGCCGGCTTGGACTATCGATTTTTTGTGTCCTCTTTGCTGCGAACAATTGCCCTGGAATTCTATTGCTTGCGCGCGCTGTGCCACTCCCTTACCCACCTCTTTATCTCATTGTGCGTATTGCCTAAATAAGCCAGTACTTCAACACAATAGCTTAATCTTATTTAATTATATCTCTCCTATCAGCGACTGGATCCATGCAGCTAAATTTCAGGCGAGCTTTATCCATTGCAAATTACTGGGGCAATTGCTGTTATATTATTTGCAGCAAAAGCGCGCTCTTTCTTTACCACACTGTGTGATACCTATGCCATTACATAAAAAACGCTTACGGCAACGCGGTTATAATCAAATGATCGAGATTGCCACTCCTGTTTGTCACGCTTTGAAATTATCTATGGAAAAGGTAGCTTTACAACGATATCGCTATCATGTGCCACAAAGTAAATTAACTTTAAAAGATCGGCAATTTAATGTAAAGAATAGCTTCCGCTTACAACACTCTTTAACTTATTCTCGCTTTGCTCTATTAGACGATGTGACTACTTCGGGAAATACTTTAATAGCTGCAAGTGAAGCTTTATTAGCGCATTCTGATATATATCTGGAATATTGGTGTATTGCTAAGCCGTTTTAAAAAAAACACTTACCAAGTTTGCATCTTTTGTCGATAATATTTCAATTCGGCAATAGAATCATATATATCATCTAAAGCTAAATGGCGGGAATTTTTTTGTAAGCCTTCAATAATTTCAGGGCGCCAACGCCGCGCTAATTCTTTAATCGTGCTGACATCAATTTGGCGATAATGAAAATATTGTTCTAATTCCGGCATATAATGAGCGAGAAACCGTCTATCTTGGCAAACGCTATTACCACACATAGGAGAAGTTCCTGCCGGAACATGTTTCTTTAAAAATTCTATCGTTTCATCTTCGGCTTTACGTTCACTGTATTTACTGATCCGGACTCTGTCTACTAATCCCGAGCCTTGATGTTGTTTCACGTTCCAATCATCCATCTCTGCTAATACTAAATCACTTTGATGAATAGCAATCACAGGCCCTTCAGCAATCACATTTAATTCTTTATCTGTTACTATCGTTGCGATTTCTATGATACGATCACTGTCTGGATGCAATCCTGTCATTTCTAAATCGATCCAAATTAAATCTAATCTCTCGGGTATCATCATCATTCCTAATTATCCTTACGGCATAAACTGACTCATTTGTAGTTTCTTGCAGCGCGTCGATCAAGAAGCTAAACAGCGTTCTCAAACCAAAACATCACCTACTGTAACTCTAGCTGTTATTTTGCACAAATACAAGCGCCCCTCTTGCTTTTTAGTGTAAAAAAGCATTTAATATCAGCATGTTAACTTTAATTCTTTTTATCATAGGCGCTTATTTGTTAGGCTCCGTCTCTTCTGCGATTGTGATCTGCCGAATGGCTGGTCTTGGTGATCCACGCGCGCAAGGTTCGGGCAATCCAGGCACCACCAATGTGTTACGTATAGGCGGCAAGAAATTAGCGATATTTACTTTATTAGGTGATTTCTTAAAAGGGTTTATTCCTGTTTTCGCTGCTCATTTTATAGCACTCTCTCCATTTTATGTTTCTTGCATCGCTTTAGCGGCTTTTATCGGTCATTTATATCCACTCTTTTTCCGCTTTAAAGGCGGCAAAGGCGTTGCCACTGCCTTAGGGGTGTTATTCGCTTTAGCTTGGCCCATTGGACTATTCGCATTAGGCACTTGGATTATCATCGCGTTATTATTTCGTTATTCGTCTTTGGCTGCATTGGTTATGACCTGCTTGATCCCTTTGTATATTTATTTATGGTCTAATCCAATCTATTTACCCGCAATGAGTATCATGGCTATTTTATTGATTATAAAACACCGTGACAATATTAAACGTTTGTGGCGTAGAGAAGAAAGTAAAATAAATTTAAAAAAGAAACAGCCATAATTGCAACAATGCCCAAGAAAGTACACCAGCCGCAGCATCATCTACCATCACCCCTAAACCCCCTGGGAGATTCTTCTGCAACCAACAAATCGGCCACGGTTTAAAGATATCGAAAGCTCTAAATAAAATGAATCCAACAATTAAAGCATCAAGTCTGAAGGGCGCTAAATAGAGCGTGATCCACATGCCGACCATTTCATCCCAAACAATGCTGCTGTGATCTTTCTTCTGAAATGCTTTTTCAGAAAAATCACACAAGAAAACACCTATTGTAAAAGTAACTAATAATAAGATGGCATATTGCCACCAGGAAAGTGTGTGGAACACATAGAAAAATGGGATCGCTATAAGACTTCCCCACGTGCCAGGCATACGCGGCAATAAACCGCTCCCTAAGCCACAACTTAAATAGTGAATGGGATGTGCCCAGACTAAGCGGGCGACTTGTTGTTGATTGAGTGATTGTTGTTTATTTTCCATGCGATGCTTTCCACTCTATCGGCCTCAATTGCGGCATTAATTTATCTAACACCGCATTAATGTATTTAAAACTTTCTTCTGCTCCATAAATTTTGGCTAATTCAATTGCTTCATTAATCACCACACGATGTGGCGATTCTAAGCAATGCATAAATTCGAATGTCGCTAACAACAAAATAGCATGTTCTATTGGATCATGCTTTTCTAAAGGGCGTTCTAAGACAGTCGCCAAGGTTTCAATTAGCTTAGGCTTATGCTCTATCACTCCATTCAATAATTTATGAAAAAACTCTACATCCATTTGCCTAACCAATTCATCTTGCATAAATTGTTGCGTAATATATTCGACACTATTATCTGTTAGGATTTTTTGATAGACCGCTTGCATAGCAAAGCGTCGTGACATTCTTCTTTTTCTTGGATTAATTTGTTGTTGCATAGTTCTCTCAAGCTTTTGTTTTTAGTTTTTGTATTTCTTTGCGAAAAGCATCTAAATCGGCAAATGATTTATATACTGATGCAAAGCGCACATAAGCAACTTCATCTAGTGCTAATAGTTCTTCCATTACCCATTCACCAATTAAAGAAGATGCTATTTCTCGTTCCGCCACCGCACGAATGCGATGACAAATGCGGTGGATTGCTGCATCAACTTTGTCGGTTGCTACCGTTCTTTTTTCTAATGCTTTTAAAATACCCGATCTTAATTTCATTTCATCAAATTGGCTGCGTGTGCCATCGCGCTTAATCACTCGCGGCCAAGATAGTTCTACGACTTCAAAAGTAGTAAATCGCTCAGTGCAGGATAAACACTCACGGCGTCGACGGATTTGATCGCCCGTTATCACCAATCGGGAATCAATAACTTTTGTTTCTTCAAAATGACAAAATGGGCAATACATCTTAGTATGTCCTTAGCGATAAACTGGAAACCGTTGACATAATTGTAACACTTCCGCTCGTACTTGTTGCAATACACTGTCGTCATTTATGTTTTGTAATACGCGATCAATCCACACCGCCAATTGCACCATTTCTGCTTCTTTAAAGCCGCGCGTAGTCGCTGCTGGCGTTCCTAAACGTAATCCGCTCGTCACAAACGGTGAGCGGGTTTCATGAGGTACTGTATTCTTATTCACGGTAATATACGCTTTGCCTAATGCTTCTTCAGCATCTTTGCCTGTATAAGACTTATCTAATAAGCTTAATAAAAATAAGTGATTGTCAGTTCCGCCCGAAACAATATCAAAACCTTTTTCCATTAACGCTTGCGCTAATATTTTGGCATTTTTAACAACTTGTTGTTGAT
>CBFGYT010000057.1:0-8154 GCA_965653065.1 uncultured bacterium
CAAGATGATATTCCTTTGTTTGATACTACGGTAGAGCCGTTCACTTATGATCAACTATTCCGTACCAATCGCTTTACCGGAACGGATCGTATTGGTGATACCAATCAAATTTCTTATTCATTGACTTCACGTATTTTAGATCCAGACTCTGGCGTGGAAAAAATGCATGTCAGCGTAGGGGAAATTTATTATTTTGAAGATAGAAGAGTGAATATCGATCCTAGCTTGATTGACACAGTTACTTTTTACAATAGCGTTCCATCGAATAGTACGTTTTCACCGATTGCTGGGGATGCGAGCTATCGTATCACACAAGATTGGTCGTTAAATGGTAACTTGGCGTATAATCCACAAAGCGGCGGTGAGCAAATGGCAACGAATCCGCAGAATAATGAAGCAGATGTTTTAGTGATCCCACGAGGGGTCAATAATGGCAGTATGGCATTACAATATAAGCATGATAATAATCATATTGTTAATGTGGGCTATACTTTTTTACGTGGTGGAGATCAATTGGTCGATAATAATGGTCAGCTGACGGCACCTCCGGATAGTCACGAAAATAACTTGAGTCAAAGTGATCTCTCTGCTGTTTGGCCATTGTCGCCGCAATGGAAAACGTTTAGTCGCTGGAATTATAATATTAGCCAAGGACATAATCAAAATGTATTAGGGGGCTTGGAATACGATACCTGTTGTTGGGCAATTCGTTTAGTGGGTGCACACGCATTTAATTATTTAGATGCGGCCGATAATAATTCGCCACGATATCAAGATAGCATTTATTTACAATTTGCATTTGTGGGATTGGGGAATGTTGATACCAATAATGCAGCTGGATTATTACGTACCGGTATTCCTGGATATACGGATGCTTTTGGATCGCCATTGCCAACCTTGAGAGAGCAGCAAGAAACTTAATATACTCTTCGCGCTTTGGTTATAGGCTTTGTTGGCTGCGCCCATCTCGTCCTAATCATACCAGAGTACGTCACTCCTGGGACTCGAGGGCTTGCCGCCTCGCCTAAAACCAAATCGCTATGAGTATATACTTATTTTGCTCTGAGCGTAGGTGAATTGTTATTATTAGGATTCGCCGTAAAAGCATTTTTTGAATCGGTTGTTGCGGCTAAGGATGGTAATTTATCTGGCCAGGCCATAGTTGGATCTAAGACTAAAGCACCTTCTCGTGTGGTACCGAGTGCTTTCTTATTCATATTATTAAATGATTGTGGGAAAGTTTTCTGCAGTACGTCTAACATAATCGGAGAAATAGCGATGCCTTGTGCCAGCATTTTGCCGTAAGTACCAATAAAGTATCCCCCCAAACTCAAAGCACGGAGAAAAACATACATAAAAGCGTCTGTCGCGCCGGCAGTATCGCGCATGCTACTTAAATCAATATAAAGGACTTTACTGCTGTCTGGAAGAGATACAACGACTTTGTCACTGTCTTCTTTCATTTGTTCGCGGATTTCACTGCTTAAATCGTCTATGCTATTTATTTCGGTTAATAAAATCTCTAATTCTTGACTATGCTCATCTGCTAAAAATTGTCGTTGTTCATGCAATAGGAAATCTTCCAGATCTTGCATTAAATCACGATGTTGCTCTAATAAAATATCTTCTGTTGGAATAATAAAACCAGCAAATGGCCCAGCCCTGCCAGGATCGCCTGTTAAAATAGCGGACCACAATTCATAAACATATTTATCACTGGCAATCCATGCGAGACCTTCAGCAGGCAATATTTTTTCTGCTACTACGAGCGTATCTAGATTGGCTACGGCATCCCGTGTTTCTTGCTCGAAAGTATAGCGGTAATGCGTTTCATTTGATTGAGTCATAGGTCCTAGTTTAGGTTGCCAACGCTGTTTAAATTCACCGTGCGCATCACATAAAGAGACCCAATAAGTCGCATAGATTTCACCGACGCCTAGTAACAAGGCTGCGGTATATAAAGCATATGACCATAAAGCAATGTTAGCGGGAACTTTATCGCGCGCGTAACTTTTTACAGAAGTGTGTTCACGATATAATCGTATCGTTTGAAAAGCCCGTAAGAATCCTAACAATAACATGCCATTCGTTTGATTAAAGTGAAAATTACGGCGCGATGGTAATTGTTGCACATAATCAGCAAAATTTTCTAATGATTGTAAATAAAGACTATCAAATTGAGTATCGGGAGTATAGACCATTTCTTTTAATTTAGAGATAAGATGAATAATTTTAGGATTTTGTGTTAAGTGCTTACCCGGATGTATGGGCAAGAGCATGGGCAAGCGTATTCGATAAGGCTTAGGAACAAAAGATTTCTTTTGTCGTACGGGGGCTGTTGTAATAGGGCGATTAAACATAGTAGTACTCATTTTGAAAATCCATCTTCTTAAGAAAATAAAAACATTAAATAATTTTTATTTTAGTATTATAAGTTAAAATAAAGAGAATTGCAAGACACAAATTTTTATTTAAAAAACAGGTACTTTTATGCTATAGTACTGTCTCATTTGATTGCAATGGGGCAATATACGGATTAGGATGGTGATTGATTAAATGGCATGGCAACAAGGACAGTGGTTTAATTACCGCAATTTTTCAAATGATTTATTAGCAGGGATTATGTCGGCAGTATTGATGTTGCTGATAGCCATTTCTTTATCGACTCTAGTGTGTGGCGCTACTTTAACCGCGTATTTATCGCAATTTATTACTATTTTTTTAGCCAGTGCGGCTATTAGTGGTGTTATCTATGCTATAGCGAGTTCTTTTCCTAACGTGGGGGTGGCAACGCAAGATGTGCCAGCCGTATTAACAGCACTAGTAGCCATCGCTTTATATCAGATTTCTCCTATACAAAATGATGCGTATTTTATAACGGTTTATATGGCGATGTTCTTAATTAGTATTGGTGGTGGGCTATTTATGCTCTTGTTAGGATATTTTCAGCAAGGCAATATCGTACGATTTATTCCTTATCCCGTAGTGAGTGGTTTTTTGGCTGGAATGGGATGGTTGATTTTTATAGGGGCATGGTCTGCTATTTTAGGGAAATCTATTACGTTCCAACAAATTCCGCTCTTACTGCAATTTCCTTACAATATTTACTGGGGCCCTGCTGCATTGTTAGCGCTGAGTTTATTATATTTTAGCCGACGGTATTCGCATCCATTGGTATTGCCCGTTATTATCCTATCATTTCTATTTCTTTTTTTCGCATTCGATTTTATATTAATGATAATACATCATCCCATGGCACGCGAGCATTTATTTCTTGGGCCATTTCCACGGGTTATAAGCCATTGGCCGTTTCCTGACTGGACACAGTTTCATTTGGTCAATTGGTATATGTTATGGCAAGTTTGGGATAAATGGATTTTAGTTTTTGTTTTAGCGCCTATTGCTATTTTAATTAATGCAGCGAGCTTTGAAGTATTAAGCTATCAAGAAGTTAATTTTAATCGTGAATTAACCACCAGTGGTGTATCCGGAGTGATTGCACCTTTTTTGGGTGGTAGTGCTTGGGGCTATATTTCAGTGGCGATGTCTTTTTTAAATTATAAAATAGGTGGGCGATACCGTATTATCAATCTTATTGCCGCGGCGATTATTGCAGTCATCTTATTAAAAGGATCAATCATATTAAACTATATTCCACGGTTCTTAGCACCGGGGATATTGATGTTTGTCGGAGCTGATTTTTTAATAGATTGGTTATATAAACCAGCAGAAACGCTATCGCGTAAAGATTATTACATTGTCATTTTGATCTTCATCACGATTATCACCACGCAATTGGCGTATGGTATTATTTTAGGAATTGCTATTTCATTATTAAAATTTGCATGGGAATATAGCCAAGTCGATCCTATTGATGGTATCTATTACGGTCAAACTTTAACAAGCCATGTGATCAGAGGATACGAAGAAGCACATTTGTTAGATGAACATGGTTCAGAAATTTGTTTAGTGCGCTTGCATGGACACTTGTTCTTTGGCAACGTGTATCGAGTTTTTTTACAGATACAACAAATGCTCAATAAAAAGAAAAGTGTGCATTATCTTGTTTTTGATTTTTCAGCAGTAGATGGTGTGGATAGTTCTTGTCGCAATGCAATACATGGTTTTTTATATAAAGCAAAACAGCGCAATATTACAATCTTGACAGTGGGATTATTCAATAATAAGACACTACATGCGGAAAAAGAATTACAAGGTTCTGGATTAGAGCCCGCCAGTGATTTTTCAGAAGTGAATGATGCGTTAGAATGGTGTGAGCAAGCGCTTTTAGCTCAATATAAAGGAAAAGACTACCATAGTCATATCGATATAAAAGAGTTACAAATAGAATTAGCTTTAACCGATGAACAATTTGCGATTTTTATTTCTTTTTGGGATGGTCCAAAAACATTTGCTCCGGGGGAAATTGTGATCCAGCAAAAAGATGAGAGTAAAGATATTTATTTTTTAACACGGGGTATAATGGGGATCAAAGTATACGGCCAAAAAGGTAGAATTGGAGTTGCCAATATTCATACAGGTTCTATCTTTGGAGAAGTCGCTTATTATACCAATCAGGCGCGTATGAGTGATGTGGAATGTATGACCGAAAGTGAAGTCTATTCTTTGCCTTTCGCACAGCTGCAATATATGGAGGAAAAATATCCTAAGCTGGCATTACGATTACATCGTTATATCGCTAGACAAATGACAGAAAAAATTAAATATTTTAATACGGTGTTGCAGGCTATGTTACATCATCATTAGATCTGCCATCTAACTGGGGAAACGCATATTTAGCGCATCTTGCGCGTTCTTGGGAAAATAAAAATGCTCATTTATGGGGATATAAACTCCGCTTTTTACTTTCCCAAGAACGCGCAACCTGCATCTAAATCTGCGCTTCCTCGGTAAATCTGAAACGATAACGATATGTTGGATCATATATGTGAATCTAAAGTCGAAACGCGAGATAAGCGAGATCTACCCCCTCTCCCGCAAAAAGCGTCGTTATACGAGCAAAGCTCCTTGCGCGGGAGAGGGAGTAGATCGAGGTAAAATTAAAAATCTGTGCTTAATCCAAGATTAAATGATGTTCAGCGCACAATAGCATTCATATTCCAACGCTAAATCTCGCATTTTGAAGTAAAGCGAATATAGATCGCATATGATTACTGATGAAACTGATTCTGCCGCCAAGCTTCATACACGGCAATAGCAACCGTATTCGATAAATTCAAACTGCGACTATTCTTTTGCATAGGTAAGCGAATGATATTTTGTTTGGGTAAACTATTGAGAATATCAGTGGGTAATCCGCGTGTTTCTGGGCCGAATAATAAGAAATCTTCTTTTTGAAAAGCAATATCGCTATACACCGTTTGTCCTTTGGTAGAAAAAGCAAAAAGACGAATCGAGGGGTGTGTTGCTAAAAAATGTGGCCAATCGTCATAATAATTCAAAGCAGCATACTCATGATAATCTAAGCCGGCGCGTTTTAATGTTTTATCACTGATTTCAAAACCAAAAGGTTTAATTAAATGTAATGTTGCGCCTGTATTGGCACACAAGCGGATGATATTTCCCGTATTGGGAGGGATCTCTGGCTCGAATAATACCACATGAAACACTTAATTCATCTCTGCCAATTGATCTGCCACAATAGATTGCTTCACGGGATCTTGACTCGCTTGACGGAACGATGTCGGTGCTAATGAAGAACTGTTTTCTGCTGAAGTTTTGTTATCAGAAGCATTATTGCTCGTTGCTGCAGAAGCATCGCTGCTCGTTGCTGCAGAAGCATCGCTGCTCGTTGCTGCAGAAGCATCGCTGCTCGTTGCTGCAGAAGCATTACCACTATTAGTAGGTACCACAGGAACATCATGATCAGCCGCACTACTTTTATCGTTATCATCTTCAGCAGAAGATAAAGTAGATATTTCTTCAGAAAATTCAGAATATTCATCCAAAGGATCGTCGCTGGCATTCGTTTTGCCAGTATAGCCCACATCGCGGCCCGTATAACGTTTAATAAGGCTGGCACGTTTTTGTAGATAAGCATCACGCATAAACACGTATTCGTCTAAAGAAGCTTCTTTAGCGATGTCTTCAGAAGACAATAGGCTGGCGCGTAAATTAATAACATCCAATACAAATAAGCTATTACGTACTATTGGCTCTCTATCGACATAACCCCATAAGCTTAAATAACGATAGTTTGGATAAAGCGCTAATGCATCGCGAATAGAGCTTGGTCCAATCAATGGCAACACTAAGTAAGGCGATGTGGTAATACCGTATTGTGCTAAGGTAATACCAAAATCGTTATAATGCTTAGTTAAGCCCATGCTAGAGGCGGGATCAAATAATCCTAATAAACCAACCGTGGTATTGATGACAAATCGCCCTAATGAAATCGCACTTAATTTGAAATTGCCTTGTAGTGTATCGTTAGCAAATGTCGGTACTTCACCAATGTTGCTAAAAAAGTTAGTGACGCGATTGCGTACCACTTGCGGAGTGATAAAAGTATAACCTTGTGCTAATGGTTTTAATGCATATTTATCTACTTTTTGGTTGAAGCTAAAGGTAGCGCGGTTCATCCCTTGTAAAGGATCCGAAGGGTCTGGTGCATATTGTGCACTTGAGCATGCCGTGAGCAATATTATTGACGTGCAAAACGTCGTCGTGACAACGGTTGTTTTCATTATTTTCATATATTTTCCCAAGACCAAATCTAACCATTCCTTAAAGTTATCTTAAGGATAGCATAAAAAAAGAAAATTAGTTATAGATCAAAGCAAAATCATGGATTGTTCTAATAATAATCAAAATCAAGATAAACTTCCATCACAATCAATTTTGCTGTAAAATCAAACAAATTTGGCGGTCATTTTCTATCCAGAATAATTTATCATGATAGTTGAAACAATAGCAGTGCTCTTTACATTATTAGCTACGTATTTAATGGCCAAAGACAATATTATTTGTTGGCCTATGAGCCTTATTGCCGTTAGTTTTTATGCTATCGTATTTTATCGCTATCATTTGTATGGCGATTTATTTTTACAAATTATCTTTTTCATACAAGCTATTTTGGGGTGGATAATTTGGCAAAAACCGCAAAAAGAGTTAGCGATAATGTGGCTGTCGATAAGCCATAAAGTGTATAGCGGTATTGGATTATTATTGCTGTATAGTTTAGTGTTCATGGGCAGTAAAAAATTGGGCGGCCATATGTTATCAGTAGATTCGGCGGCGACTGCCTTGAGTATTATGGCCACATTCTTATTAATAAAAAAGAAAATAGAGGGTTGGTGTCTTTGGATAGTGACGGATATAGTCCTCATTATCTTATTTGCATTAAATGGATTAAGTTTATCTGCTTGGTTGTATGTCGTATTTCTAGTCTTAGCTGCTATGGGGTTAATCAATTGGATACGGTGTTCTCATTATCCAGAAGTTAAGTTAGAATAATCCCATCGAATTCATTAAAGGTTTATCTTATGCAATCTATTTTACCACAACATACTTTATCACGCTTGGCGGGCTGTTTGGTTGAAAGTAAACAACCTGTCATCAAGGGACTATTGATGAAGTTATTTTTGCGTCATTATGAGGTGAATCTAGCCGAAGCGGAATCCAGCGATTTGGCGCATTACGATAATTTTCAAAGCTTATTTACGCGGCGCTTAAAACCAGGCGCAAGGCCCATTGCTGCAGGGGATACGCTATTGGTGAGCCCGGTTGATGGCACTATTAGCGAATTGGGTGCGATTGCCCATGAGCAAATTTTACAAGTGAAAGGTCGTACTTATACTGTCAGTGAATTATTGGCTTTAGAAGATAAGGCAGACAATCCCTTTATCAATGGTCAGTTTATGACGGTGTATTTAGCGCCTAAAGACTATCATCGCGTGCATATGCCATTCGCCGGGCAATTACAAGAAACAGTCTATGTGCCTGGAAGATTATTTTCAGTGAATGAAAAAAGCGTGCAAACCATTCCGCGCTTATTTGCACGCAACGAACGACTCGTTTGTTATTTCGATTCGCCGCACGGCCCATTTGCGGTGATTTTTGTGGCGGCCATGTTAGTCGCTGGAATTCATACTGCGTTTGCCGGCCGTATTACACCAAATCGCCATAAAGATA
>CBFGYT010000058.1:0-8082 GCA_965653065.1 uncultured bacterium
GTGCTTAATCCAAGAATAAATGATCTTCAGCACACAACAAGCTAAAATCTCGCATTTCGAAGTGTAATGGGTATATAACTTAAATACTTGCTTAAACAAATTCACTATCATTCAAAAATAGGTGTCAACTTTGCTAACACTTCTTCAATAATAGGGTTTGGCACTTTTTCTACTTTTCGCGCTTTGCGCGCTGCAAGATCAAGCGCTCGTGGTTGATCACATCGCACCACACCTATCGTATCGGTACCCGTTCCCATCAAAGAAACAGCAAATCCTGCAGTACGTGCAAAATGTCCTTGACTTGTAATCGGTAGCACAATGGGTACTTGCGTTATACGATTAAATGCTTTGGGGGAAACTATTAAAACCGGACGCATGCCTTGTTGTTCATGACCCGCAGTTGGATCTAAAGAAACTAAATAAATATCGCCTCTATCCATTTAGAGCAACTCTTTACCGTGGGGCGGTGTATTGAGCCAAGTTTTATCTTCTTCAGTCATCTTTTCTTTAGGATTACATTGCGCTAATAACTCTTCCAATGTGTAGTGAGGTGATTTCTTTGCCGCAACGATTAATCGGCCATTATCAATGGCTATTTCAACTGTTGCGCCAGCATGTAAATGCAATTGCTCTAATAAAACAGGCGGTATCGCTAGCATGATAGATCCTCCAACTTTTCTCAAATGGGTTGTATGCATGGAATATACCTGAAAATCATTTATTATATTATATAAAAGTATAATATAGAGTTGAAATAATTGCAACTATTCATGGAGTAAAAAAAGTGAAAACATAGGGGGGGGCTGTAAGGTAAGCAATTGAAATATAATAAAAAAATATTAGAGCAAATTTTCAATCTATTGATTTTTACAAAACAAATCTGTATAATAACAAAACATTTCAACAGAAGGGTATTTCAAATTCTTATGTTAAAACAGCATCTTAAATCACAACCTTTTTTAAAGCATCATGAAGAAATCGCAACGATTTGTGCGCCTTTATTTAAATTAGGGATCAGCAGTTATGTATATGTCAGAACGTATGTCGATGGCAGTGAGATTCGTCTGGGAAATCGCCATGATTGGTTAGAACATTATTTAACGCAAGAATTATATAAAGATAGTGTTTTAGAGAAAACACCGGAATATTATCAAGCTGGTGCCGTGTTATGGTCGACGTTAAAAAGCCATAGTAAAATTTTAGATTCTGCTAAAAATGATTTTAATATCGACCATGGGGTGACATTAATTAATTCAGTAGAAGAAAATACTCACGCAGAAATCACAGCGCGAAGAAGCTATTGTGAAAAAACTTTTTTTGGTGCAGCTCAAGATAATCCCGGAATTGTTAACTTGTATTTGAGCAATCCAGATTTGCTGCGAAACTTTAATTCTTACTTCAAAGAAAAAGCGAGTAAGTTAATACAGCAAGCCGATAGAAATAGACTGCATTTATTGTGTAATACTGAATTAAATAGCATACAGCAGCAAGATTTGCAGATGATTAATCGCAGTAAGGTATCCATAAAATCTGTTCAGCAAGAGCTGCAATCTCCTGCAAATTCAAAATCAGTATTAACACGACGCGAGCAACAAGTTGCAACTTATATTTTGCAAGGAAACACGGCAGCAGAAATAGCAGATAACTTATTTTTATCACGCCGTACAGTAGAAGCGCATACCGATCACATTAAAGAGAAGCTACACGCGCGAAATAAAGCAGAATTGGTAATTCGGCTGTCACAGATGATGGATGTGTAGTTTGGAGCGGATATGCCGCTCGTACTTCGCATTTTGAAGTGCATTGGGTATATATCAACCCATACTTAACTTTTTAGACTCATAACTTAGTAAAGGTTCTTTTATTTGTTCCCACAATTTAAAGAGGATCTTCAGATCGTTCTTGTGCTCTGGCAATTCTTGAATTATCTTTTTCGTAAGATCTATTAATTCATCAGCATCTGATATCTTTATCGCTCGCATACATTCTGCTTGAAATAAAAATAACGTACATTTTTTCTGATTATTAACCAAAAAATCGGTTAGTAAGAGTCGATTTAATTCTTCGATCAAGGGAGAAATGACCGTTCTCAAGGCGTTTTCTATATGCATCTTCTGTAAGGAATTTTCCATAAGCCCTTTTTGTATCACTTGCTGCCTAGCAAAAGGAAGCAGAGCCAGATTTTTCCAATAATCTTCAAACTTCCAATAGTCTTTAAAAAAAGAGCACATATTTTACCTTCATTTTTGATTTATTAATAGACAATTTTGAATTATAATATCTCATAGATGATCAGAAAGCAAGCAAGAAAAGCAAAAGATGCGTTTATACCTTATATAAGCTAAAATAAAGCGAGTATCCATAGCAATTTAACAACATACTATGGAGATATTTTAATCAAGCTTTAATGAGAATGGACACAGATTATGCACTATTACCTTTTAGGCGGCGATGCCTTAGCCCCTTTCAAATTACAACAATTGCGTGATGAATTATTAAATCGTGTGCCCGGCATTGAGACGATAGAAGCACAGTATAGTTATTTATTGACGACAGAAAAAGATTTAAGCGAAGTAGCTTCGACCACCTTAACGCAATTATTACACGCACACATCACACCCATTGAAGTCGATGTCAATCGCTTTTGGATTTTTCCAAGACGTGGCACGGTGTCCCCGTGGAGTAGTAAAGCCAAAGATATTTTAGCGCGCGTAGGATTAAATGAAGTGATCCGTTTAGAGCAAGGCGTGTGTTATCAAATCCACATGCAAGCGCCCGTTGCCTTAGAAGTAGCAGAATGGCGTTTGATCGCTGATTTATTTTATGATCCGCTAATACAAGATTGTATTAAAAAAGAGGAAACCTTAAATACTTGGCTGCAAGCGCCCGCCGCGTTGCCATTAGAACAGTTGGTGTGGTGTAGTTTATCTTTCAAAGAACAAATGGCACTGAATCAACAAAAAGGCTATGGTTTAAGCAAAGAAATGATAGCTGCGATTAATGTTGAATATAAACGAATAGGGCGCGATCCAACTGACGCAGAGTTAATGATGTATGCTTCCGTTAATTCCGAACATTGTCGCCATCATATTTTTAAAAGCCACTGGGTTATCAATGGTGAAAAACAAAAAGGCACACTGTTTTCACATATTCAACAAACCTATCATCATTTTCAGGAGGATATATATTCAGCGTATCGCGATAATGGCGCCATTATCGGCAAACGCGAAGTAGAAACGATTTGGCCGCGCATCACGGATCAAACCTACACGCTACATCATGAAGATATTGCTATGGTGATTAAAGTGGAAACGCATAATCATCCAACTGCGATTGCACCTTTTCAAGGTGCTGCCACAGGGCCAGGGGGTGAAATTCGTGATGAAGGTGCTACCGGACGCGGTGCTAAACCCAAAGCAGGATTAGCAGGATTTAGTGTGTCTAATTTAAATATTCCAGGATGGCAACAGTCTTGGGAATATCATGCGGGGACTCCCAGCAATAAAGCATCGGCATTAGCGATTATGTTACAAGGTCCGATAGGCGCAGCCAGTTTTAACAATGAATTTGGTCGCCCTAATATTTGTGGTTATTTTCGTTGTTTTGAGCAAAACGATGCAAACACAGTATGGGGTTATCATAAACCGGTGATGTTGGCCGGTGGCTTAGGCGCTATTCGTGTATCGCAATTTCAGAAAGCACCACTTCCCATAGGCAGTTTGATTATTGTGTTAGGTGGCCCTAGTTTACGCATTGGTTTAGGCGGTGGCGCCTTATCTTCGCAAGTATCCAGTGAAAATAATGCGTTAGATTACGCTTCTGTACAACGTGCTAATCCTGAAATGCAGCGCCGCGCGCAAGAAGTGATTAATCACTGTTGGGCCATGGGTCGCGATAATCCTATTTTAAGTATTCACGATGTGGGCGCTGGTGGATTATCCAATGCTATTCCTGAATTAGTCTATGAAAACAAATGCGGTGCACTTATTGAATTGCGCGATATTCCCAGTGCCGATCCCAGTTTGTCGCCTATGGAAATTTGGTGTAATGAAGCGCAAGAGCGCTATGTGTTAGTGATCACCGAAGATAGATTAGCCGAATTTTCTAAATTAGCTCAGCGCGAACAATGTTTATTTGCAGTTGTGGGCGTTGTTACGGATAAGCCTCAGCTTATTGTCTATGATCGCGATCATAAACAAAATAGTGTTGATATGTATTTAACATTCTTACTCGATAGTAAGCTAGAATTAACGCGCACAGTGAATCGTTGGACTAAAAGTAAAGTAGAATGGGATCATAAAGCGATCTCATTAGACGAGGCATGCTTGCGAGTATTAAAACATCCCACGGTTGCCAGTAAAAACTTTTTAATTACTATTGGGGATCGCAGTGTAGGTGGATTAACCAGTCGTGATCAAATGGTTGGACCTTGGCAAGTTCCCGTCGCCGATGTTGCGGTAACTGCTGCCGGGTTTTATGGTTATAATGGGGAAGCTATGGCCATAGGCGAGCGTAGTCCTGTGGCCATTATCAATCCTGTCGCATCAGGACGATTAGCGGTAGGCGAAGCTATTACCAATATGGCCGCTGCGGCAATTCATAAATTAAGCGATATAAAATTATCGGCGAATTGGATGGCTGCGTGTGGACTAGAAGATCAAGACGTTGCTTTATGGGATACGGTTAAAGCGACGACTGATTTATGCATGCATTTAGATCTGACTATTCCTGTAGGCAAAGATTCTTTATCGATGCAAACACAATGGCAACAAGAGAATAAAACAAAAACCGTGGTATCGCCTTTAACGCTCATTGTTTCCGCTTTTGCACCGGTTTATGATATACGCTACAGTTTAACGCCACAATTGCAAGTAACATACGATGATTCAGTATTAATTTTAATTGACTTAGGCCAAGGCAAACAACGCTTAGGCGGTTCTATTTTAAGTGAAGTGTATGCGGCGGCAGGCAAAGGAGAAACCCCAGATGTTGAGTCGCATAAGTTATTAAAACATTTTTTTGCCGCGATACAACAATTAAATCGTAATAACCAAATTTTAGCATATCACGATCGCTCTGATGGCGGATTGTTTATCACATTAGTCGAAATGGCGTTTGCGGCGCATACCGGATTAACGATACGCTTAGATGAATTAGGCGATGATCCTATTGCCAGTTTATTTAATGAAGAATTAGGTGCTGTGATCCAAGTTGATAAAGAGCATGTGCCATCGGTATGGAAGCAATTAATGCATCATGGCTTAACGCATTGTTGTCATGTCATTGGCGAGTTATCGATTAATGAAGTGATTTCATTTTATCATAGAGGCGAAAAAATTCTCGAAGAGCATAGAGCGGCATGGCACAGCGCTTGGAGTGAAGTGAGTTTGCATATGCAGACATTGCGCGATAATCCACAATGTGCCAAAGCCGAATTTGAAAGAATTGCTTTATTGCACGATCCTGGACTCTATAGTTCTCCAAGTTTTGATTTTAAAGAAGATATTGTAGCGCCCTATTTAAATTTTGGTGTTAAACCCAAAGCAGCCATTTTACGCGAAGTAGGCGTCAATGGACAGGTAGAAATGGCTGCGGCCTTTATGCAAGCTGGATTTGATGCCATCGATGTGTCTATGGCTGATTTGGTTAATAAACGCATTTCTTTGCAAGAATTTAAAGTATTAGCCGCATGTGGTGGATTTTCGTTTGGAGATGTATTAGGTGCTGGGCGTGGATGGAGTGCTGGGATCTTAATGAATGCTGCAATTAAAGAACAATTCGCACAATTCTTTCAGCGCACAGATACTTTGACCTTAGGCGTTTGTAATGGTTGCCAAATGTTATCACACTTAAAAGATATTATTCCCGGTGCTAAGGCATGGCCGAACTTCATTCATAATCAATCACAACAATTTGAAGCACGCGTGGTGATGGTGGAAGTGACCAACAGCCCAGCGATTCTATTACGCGATATGATGGGATCACGTTTACCAATTATCGTATCGCATGGCGAAGGACAAACACAGTGGCAAGAGAAATCTTTGCAATCCAAAGCACTCACTGCCATGCATTATATTGATCATCAAGGCAATGCTACTGCCAATTATCCATTTAATCCCAATGGCAGTGCGCACGGTGCAACTGCATTTAGCAGTGAAGATGGCCGCGCTTTAATTATGATGCCACATCCAGAGCGTTGTTATCGTGCCTGGCAATGTTCATGGCGTGCACCCGAATGGATAGAAAATACGCCGTGGTTACGATTGTTTGCTAATGCTAGGCGGTGGGTGGAGTAAGAGTATATATCTTACTAATATTTCGTTCCACGCACACCACTGGCAATATCTTGTCGCATCAACTCATTTAATTGTTGTGCAATAGGACCTGGTCTACCAGTGCCAACGGCCTGGCCTTCGAATTGAGTTACGGGTAATACATTTAAACTAGTACCGGTAATCAAAATCTCACGTGCAGTCGCCAATTCCGTTAAAGCGATGGGTCTTGCTTCTACCGTTAAGTTTGCATTTTCGGCTAATTCACAGATACGAGTTAACGTGGTGCCTTTTAAAATAGTATTCCATTGTGGATGTGCCAATACACCATGATTATCTACAATCATTACATTTTCAGTGGGGGCTTCGGTAATATAGCCATTATCATCGACACCAACGACATAATCTAAGTGACGATCGAGTGCTTCCTTGTGCATTAAGACATTGGGCAAGTAATTACAAGATTTAATTTGTGCCATCCACGAAGATTTCGCGGGAATAGCGCTTTTTCCTAAAGTAACGCCAGCAGTATATTTCTCAGCGGCAGGGATTTTTAAAGAAGTAATGACAATATATAATTGAGCTTGTGAGGGATCATAAGGATTCGTTGAAAATCCACCTGGACCACGAGATAAAAAAAGACGGATGGTGACATCGCTGCGATCGGCAACACGCAACGTTTGTAATATAATGTCTTTAATCTCTTCCGCAGTAAAAGGCGATTGAATAGAAATTTTTTCGGCTGAGCGAAATAAACGCTGCAAATGTTCTTCTAATAAATAAACAGATCGATTGACCGCTTTCATGGCTTCAAATACACCATCACCACGATGTACCATATGATCATCGATAGGTAATAGCATCATAGTCGGATCTTTGAGGATGCCACCAAACCAAGAAGAATAAAAAGCATATTGTTTTTCATGAAAAGGGTTTTTTTGTTGGCGAATATTATGTAGAAGAGTTGTTTCTTCTAATATAGAGATTTCCATTCATTACTCCGAAAATAAAAACCGTTTCATTTCTTTTTCTAATAATTGTCGCGCTTCCGCATCTAATAGATTTAAGCGGTATTCATTGATCAATTTTGTCTGATAGCCTAACCACTCTTGCCATGCTTTTTTTGAAATTTCATTAAAAATACGTTGCCCTAATTCTCCAGGGAAAGGCGCTAGCGCTAGACCTTCACTGGAAATGCCTAATTTAACACAGTGTATTAATCTCGTCATCGAATAGTCTCTCTAATAGTTTTTGAATGGGAGCAGGGAACCCCAAGTGAGGTAAATTTTCCCAAGAATGCCAAGTCCCCATAGTAACATAAGAATTTGCACTTTGGCTAGTTGGTTTTTCCATATAATAGACATGGATCTGCAGTATAAAATGCGTTAATATATGTTTAATCGGCGAAAAACGTATGTGTTTATGCAAAATTACATTATCTGCTATTTCTGGAAGACACCATAATCCCCCCCAAATACCCGCATTTTCGCGTCGTTGTAATAAAATCTGTTGCTTATTATTTTGTAATAATAATAAATGCATTGCTTTAGTGGGCTTTTCTTTCTTTTTTTTCGGCGTAGGAAATATGTGAACTTGATTGGTTTGATAAGCATGACATAGAGAATTCACTGGGCAGTGTGCACAATCGGGGGCTTGTCGTGTACAAAGCGTGGCACCTAAATCCATAATGGCTTGTGTATAGTCTGCCGTGCGTTTTTCAGGGGTAAGCGTCTCGGCTAATTGCCATAATTTATCATTGATAGTTTTATCACTGGGATCTCCTGCTAGAGCATATAGACGTGTTAACACG
>CBFGYT010000059.1:0-8081 GCA_965653065.1 uncultured bacterium
TTTTTCTTCCACCGAGCCACGGGTAATTAACTTATAGATAAACACCGCTTTATTTTGGCCGATACGATGCGCACGATCACTGGCTTGATTTTCCACGGCCGGATTCCACCACGGATCGTAATGAATGACAGTATCGGCAGCGGTTAAATTTAATCCCGTGCCGCCGGCTTTCAAACTCAATAAGAATAAAGGCACTTCGCCATTTTGGAATGCAGCGACGGGTGTTTGTCTGTCTTTGGTGTCACCCGTTAATAAAACATAAGGGATAGATAATGCATTTAATTCCGCTTCAATCAAACTTAGCATACTGGTGAAAGAAGAAAATAATAAGATCTTGCGACCTTCTTCTATCATTTCAGGAATGGTCTCAAGTAAATACTCCAATTTAGCAGATTGTGTTATCTTTTGCGCTTCTGCCAGCTTGACCAAGCGCGGGTCGCAACACGCTTGTCGTAATTTTAATAAAGCATCTAAAATTTCAATATGACTTTGTGCAAAGCCTTTTTGTTCTAATATCTTTTGAATTTTATTGCCTACGCTTAAACGAATGCTTTCATATAAAGTCGCTTGTTCTTCATCCATATCGATCAATTGAATGATTTCATTTTTTGGCGGTAAGTCGGCTGCTACTACTTGTTTAGCGCGACGCAATAAGAATGGCGCAATACGTTTTTGTAAGGCTAACTTTCTCGCTTCATCATTGCTTTTTTCGATGGGATTTTTAAATAATTTATTAAATGTTTTGGCACTGCCTAAGAATCCGGGCAATAAGAAATGAAACAATGACCATAATTCGCCTAAATGGTTTTCCATAGGGGTGCCGGTTAAGCATAAGCGATAGTCTGTTTTTAATTGTGTGACAACCGTGAATGCTTTGGTATTGGCATTTTTAATCCATTGTGCCTCATCCAAGATAATATAATAATAAGACAATTCCGCCAATAAATCTTGATCATGCAGTATCACTGAATAAGTTGTAATAATAATATCATGTTGTTGTAAGACGCTTTTTTCTTGGGCGCGATCATTGCCTTGTAAAATAATCGCCGATAAGTCGGGCGTAAAGCGTTGAATTTCACTATTCCAATTATTTACTAAAGTCGTAGGGCAAATGATTAACACCGGTTTTTGCCAACGGCCGGCTTGTTTTTCCATCGCTAAATGCGCCAAGGTCTGCACGGTTTTTCCTAATCCCATGTCATCGGCCAAAATGCCGGCCAAATGGTATTGTCTTAAAAATTGTAACCAGGTTAATCCTTCCAATTGATACGACCGTAATTTTCCTTTAAAGTTTTCTGTGGGTTGTACGATGTGTTTTGACAAAGGAAAAGACGCCCATTTTTGACTGGCGTTGTGCAATTCAGGCGGAATATTCCAGCGGATATCGGGTAAAGAAAAATCTTTCTTTTGACTGGCTAATTGCGAAGCGAGTAGGGCATTAATTTGTAATTGGCCATTTCCTTCTTGCTTATCATATAATTCTGTTAATGTTGCCAAAATAGATTGTAAGCGATGCATGGCAATGGCAATCTTTTTGCCATTGTTTAACGTTAATTCTAATAATTCATTGCCATCAAAAGCTAAAATATTAGCAACGCTGTAATGTGCATATTCTGTTTGTAATAATTTTGCTAAAATGGGCACCAGATCTGTTTTTTCGTCATCGATAACGACGCCAATTTCTAATGAAAACCAACCCGCATTACCGCTTTCTTCAATCGCGCCATACCAATTGTCATAAACAACCCTAGGCGCATGCGTGAAGCTATCATCATAAATAATTTGCCAATTTAATTTGGCCAACTCTTCTTTAGCATGTTGCAAGAAATAGAGAACATCTTCTTTAGTCGTGCCAATATAATAATCGTGCGCATATTCGGGTTTAACGGGAATAGGTTTCTTTTCATCAAAACGATAAACGCCCAACTCGCTTAATTGTTGCAAATATTTTTTTTCTAGCGCCCATTGTCTAGGATAGATGAATAGTGTGTCTTTGACTTCTTCATATAAGTTTTGCTCATAATTGTCGGGTTGGCAAGAAGCATTACCGTAATGAAACGTGATTTTGGCGTAACTATAGTGAGCATCATAGCGTTGATAAGATGCATGCGTTGTATGCGTTAATAGTATGCGCGCACTGTCGCCACTGTATAAAGTTAAAGTAGCGCTAGGAGAAAGCGTTTTTTCTTCGCGCTTAGCTGCCACCGGTAATGCTGGTAAATGACGCGGTTTGGCCCAGGCATCAAAAGCGGTTTGTAAAAATTCCCCTTGGTCGGGATAATACGTTGGCATGGTTAAGCATTGACGTAATGTATTGGTTTCTAGTGTCGTGTTAATGGGGCCTATCGCTTGTGTGATGGGATGATGATATACGAATGGCGTGATTGGCCATAGAGAAACGATTTCATTATCGACATTATGCGGCAAATATTTTAAACCACCATGATTTAAGCGATGCCATTCTAAATGAATTGCCATAGGTTCTTCTTGCCAAGACAAAGGCGTTTGCGCTGTTTGCCAAAAAGAACGTCCTGTTTGCACTAAATCACGAATGACTGCTAAAGGCGTTTCTCCATGCAAACGAAATCGCTCGCCCAAATCTTCGCGATCTACTACACGATATTGACGTAATTGCTGAATGATTTGAATATCCATGGCGGTTAACGTTTCTAAATCTTTCATATCGTTCAATTTAGCGGGTTTTACCGCCGTTTCACTAAAGCCGCCTTTTTTTAAAGCTTTGGTCTGATATAAATCGACGAATAAAAACTTAGGCGCATCTTCGCTGAAGCCAAAAGAAAACACATACAATAAGATATCGGAAGATGCGGTGATCGCAGCATAGGGAGAATCTGCGCTATAAGTAGTATCAAACCAAGTCTCCCATACTTTATAGCGATTTTTTTCAAATCCTTCATAACTGCGCGATGCTTTATCCATGTCTGCTTCTAGTTGAAATAATACCGCAGCAACGTGTTTGCAATTAAATCCTGCAGAGCAAGAACAAGTCCCGACAATATGGCCTTGAGTATGGCGCAATTGTTCTAATAAAATATTAACGCGATAAGTCTGTGCACCGGTGCCACGCACCATCGCACCAACAGCTTGGCCACTGCGAAACGATAAACGCGATACTTTTCCCCCGAGAAAAAGTTCACGCCCGTAATTCACACACGCCGGCGCAAAATAATTTTTAAAGAAATAATTGATATCAAACCCATCTGCCATGTTGATAACTCTCTTTTATTCGGCAACTGTCTTTTTTTGCAAAGCGATAATTTCTTGGATGCCTTTTTCCGCTAAAGCGAGCATTTCATCTAATTCTGTGCGTTTGAAAGGCTGTTCTTCGGCTGTGCCTTGAATTTCTATAAACTCACCGTGTTCATTCATCACTACATTTAAATCGGTGCTAGCCGCGCTGTCTTCGCCATATTCTAAATCTAATAAGGCTTGTTGCTGATGAAAGCCTACCGAAACAGCGGCTACCCAATACGTTAACGGAGATTCTTTTAAATATTGGCGTTGGCGTAAGTGTTGAATGGCATCGTATAAAGCGATGCAACTGCCGCTAATCGCTGCCGTGCGCGTGCCACCATCGGCTTGAATGACATCGCAATCTAATTGAATGGTATTTTCGCCTAATAAAGATAAATCAATGGCAGGGCGTAAGGCGCGGCCAATCAGGCGTTGAATTTCTACAGTGCGTGCGCTTTGTTTGCCCCGTGCCGCTTCGCGATCATTGCGTTCATGCGTGGCTCTAGGTAATAGGCCATATTCAGCTGTTAACCAACCTTGGCCGCTGCCTTTTAAAAACTTAGGCACGCCGTTGATGATGCTGACATTGCACAATACCTTCGTATCGCCATATTCCACTAACACTGACCCTTCGGCATGTTTGGTGTAAGCGCGGGTAAAACGGATAGGGCGTAGTTCATTATTGGCTCGATTATGTGTTCGCATGGCATAAAACCTCATTTTGCATGGTAAATGCCTCCATTATACACAGAATAAGGTTTAAAAAGCAAAAGATTGAAAATCCCGAGTATTTCCATGGTAATGCAGAGTTGTACTATCTAGGCATTGCCGGTTGAGTTAAGCCCGTAGGCGCATTACTGCTGCTGTCGGACATAGAGTTTGAATGACTAACGTTATTAAAGTGAGTAAGACTTTTCTTACGATCCTGGGATGTATCAGTCTTATTGAAGAAAGCATTGAGTTGATAAATAATCGTTGCTAAGACCACGGTGCTCATGATTAAAACCGCTGTGTAGGCATAGGGATCCGTGCTTTTTGAAGGATGAACGAGTGGAGAACTGTTTTTGTCACTCATGTGGTTATCTGCTATCGCTAGAGGATTGTAAAGAGCACATAACAATATCTTTAGCAGAGGGGCTAAAGCAGGGGTTTTATTTGGATTATTTTTAAGTTCTTCTTCTGACTCGTCGTTAAGCTCTTCTTGTGTTAACAGATCTTCACAGGTAAGGCCAGTCGGGGGGCTGGAAATGATCCGTAGCTTATTAATATGTATATCTGCCCAAGGATCTCCCGTAGCTATTTTTATATTCAAGTTGTCGCCGCTATCTTCTGCATAATTGATCATACCACCACACAGATGTATTGCACAAAGTTCTGGAAAAAACAAACGCAATACAGTGGTATCTATCTGTATGATTTGAGCTATTATCGCTTTTAGCTGTTCGATACGACGAGAGAGAGCTGCATTATCCAACTCAGAGAGGAACTCTTCGATTAGAAATATTTCATCTATCAACGCAAAAAGGTTATGGTCTTTAGGCTCAATAGATGCACCAGAAAAAACGGTATTAGATTGATTCAATGGATAAGCGCATGACAAATAAAGATATAAGTGGAGATCTTGGCTGTAAAATCGAATAATTTGCTTGTTTTTTGTTATAGCTACATGGATCTTTGCTGCATCTTCGCCACTGAATTGGTGAAAATAATGTGGTGGTGTGTACTGATCCAACTTTTTATTAATTTTTTGTAAACGAACCACCACGGGTGAATTTGGGAATAGCTTTCGATAGCGGAAAGTATTATAACTTGTTACGCGTCTTATCCCTGTTTTTATTGCGTTTACAAATGTATCCATGTCTTCATGAGTTTTTGGGAAAAAAGGCTTATCCAGAGTGGCCTGCGCGCTAGAATTAGCGGTTGATTTATTATAGAGAGGGTTAGTCATAATCTCCCAAAAAGCAAGATAAAATGCACCCACTAGCTGTCTTTTTAATTGAGGAAGGGGAATGTCTTGTTCTGCATTGGCTACCATAGGAATGGTAAAGGAGATTTGATTTGTTGTTGGGTCATAGCGACATAAATCACGAAGATCATCACTTGTCATTATTTTCATTGAGAAATTAGGACTCTTCAAAACTAGGGTAAATAAATGATGATAGAATTGATCCTGTTGTATTAAATTAAGTATGAGTTCTGTGCTTTGTTGTTGCTGTCTACGAAAACCATTGTTCGTTGGAAATAAGGCATATATAAAATTTCTTGTAATGTCAGTCATTTGTGTGCCGGGCATTCGTAAACCTTCTAGGAATAATTTATTTCCTGTATGATATCATTTTAACCTTAATGAAACCTTAAGGTTTTATTTTGCACATAAAAAAGAGTATAATTTTAACAAAAAATCGCTCTCTTAAGATTTCCTTAAGTTTCCTGTACTATTATTGGAGCTTCTTCAATACGTGCATTTTTCAAATATAACTAACCTTTAGTGGAGTAAATCATGGCTGTATCCCCCCTAGCTCAAATAGCTCAAATAGCTCAAATTCAACAAAGCGCACTCACAGGAACTATGCCGCTGAATAATGGTATGGATTTATTCGAGGCAAACTCGCCGGAAGCGCTGCAAAGCTCTAATGTCTGGTTATGGGAAGATAATCAAGACGAAAGCGATGCTTCTGCAGTGGTAGCAAACCCAAACCAAGAAGGCTGGGGAGCTTATCTTTCAAGAACAGTAGGTGGATGGTTTGGGTATACGAGCCCAACAGTATCACACAGCGTTACTACTGAAGCATTTGAACAACAAGAAGAAGACAGCCTGTTTATTCCACAAAGAGCGAACAGAGCAACACAGCAAACCAATCAGCATCCTTCTGTGTCTGAGCCTCGTCAAGCGTATACGCGAGTTGTAGATGTTGCTAAACTGGGTGTTGGTAACTATGCGGGAAGTGGCTATCGATTAACGACAGGAGATCCGCGCGGTACTATTGATGAAACAGGCGCGAGTGTTACTTTGACAGACTACAATGATGATGGCTTTGCTGATCCTGTTGTCGGCTCCGCGTATTCTAATAAAAAACATCAACCTACAGGACGTATTGATGGTGTTTTTGGAACGAATGTAACGCAACCTGCTGAAGTATCATTATCAGATTACAATAGCACCAGTAGTTTTCATGTTAGAAGTAACATTGCCACTATAGGGGGATATGTCACTGATATTGATGATGTCAATAGAGATGGGAAGCCGGATTTTGTGGTAGTCAGTGATTCAGTACTTTATGGTAATTGTACAACAGATCCTAATGAAGTATGTTATACGAATAAAACAATAGCTGTAGTTTATGGCACAGAAGACGGTTACCCTAATGACATTGATGTTGATGAATTACAAGAAGGGCAAGGATTTTATATAGAACAAACGGATACAACCACTGGGCTACCTGTTAATTTAGGGGCAGTGACGAGTGTTGGCGATCTGGGGCAAACGGGTCACGCCACTTTGGTGATCTCTGATTGCCAAGATCCGACAGCAACTAGAGAAAATGGTCAACTTCCTGATGAAGTGTGTATATTACCTGGCAGAAGTGATTTTCCTCTTAGAGTTAATTTACAAGATCTGATTTCTAAATATAATGGAACGGTAATCCATAATCTTGCAAATGGTTTGGTTGTCTATGCTCCAGCAAAACTAGGAGATGTCACTGGCGATGAACTTCCAGATTTTGGCATCGGTTGCCCATACTATCAGTTGAGGAGCGACGACCCGGTTGTAGGGCGTTTTTATGTATTTTTCGGGAAAGAAGGTGGGTTACCCCCTGTCATTAATAATGTTGAAAAATATTTTAAAGATCCTAGCAATGGGGTGATTATAGAAGGTGCTCCGCATGATCGTGCAGGAGCCAGTGCGGTAGGATTACGTTTCTTTGGTGGTGCCGTGAATGATATCGCAATGAGTGCACCACAAAAAGCAGGGTATGGTCCAGGTAAAATTTATATTTTTAAAGGTCCAATCAATGAAACGATTAATGGGCCTATTTATGAGTTAGTCGGTTTTACCCAGGCTGAAGGTGCGGTGTTGTCTGGAGAGTGTGATGGTGATCAAGCCGGTATAGCATTGGCTCCTGGCGGTACTTTCTATGGCAATCCATTACATGAAAGTTTGGTGATAGGTACGGGTCCTACAGGAAATAAAGCATATATTAAAGAAGGTGAACAAGACTTGGATCAAACTGTGTTACCTGGTAATAAAGGCATAAAAATCATTAGTAGTGACCTGGTTTCAGGGAGTGGCGCGCAATTAGGAGTATCTGTTGCTGGTGGTAAAGATATAGACGGTAATGGACGTGATGATGCACTTATTGGTGAACCGTACGGTCCTAATGGGGGTGCTGCTTTTGTGGTATTAGCGGATAAACCGCTTCCAGGTGCGGAAGATCCGGGATGTCCTGTTCCTTTTACTCCATCGCCATCCAGTCAGTACACACCATCACCATCGGGTCCGACCCTTGTACCCTCTCCCGCAGAAAACCATTCGCATGATGATGGATTAGGAGCAGGCAGTATAGCGGGAATAACAATGCTAGGATTAGCATTCTTAGGGGCAGTGTGTGGTGTTTACACCTTTTTTGGAAGTAGTAAAGAGGGTAATAATAGAGAAGGCGATCCATTGCTGTCCAAAGACGGCCTTGTTAACAACCCATAATAAACGTCTAGCGTAGCCAAGGAGGGCGCGCATCTTTTTTACAAACCTCGCATTTCGAAGTGCATTCGGTATATACCGCTCGCCATTCGAAATGCGAACTTAAGTTAGAATAGTTGTGAATTGT
>CBFGYT010000060.1:0-7951 GCA_965653065.1 uncultured bacterium
TACTTATGAAGAGAAAGCCTTACATCCTGATGGGACAACACATATTTATCTCTCTTCAAAATTTGCGTTGAGAAATAAAGAGGGAGAAGTGTATGGCGTAGGGGGGATAGCAACGGATATTACAGAATTGAAAAGACAAGAAAATGCTATCAAGTTGAGCGAAGAAAAACTAAAAACGATTAATTCAGAGCTGGAAAGTTTTTCATATTCAGTATCGCATGATTTGCGCGCCCCATTGCGCGCTATTTCTGGGTTTGGACAAGCTTTAATGGAAGAAGGGAATGCTAAATTAGATAAGGACTGCCAAGAATATCTGCATCGTATGATGAATGCTGCGGATAAGATGAGTCATTTAATTGATGATTTGCTGCGTTTGTCTAGAATATCACAACAAGAGATAAATGCTATCACATTTAATTTGAGTGAGGTGTGTAATAATATATTTCAAGAAAAGAAAGCATGGGGGTTGAACTCAAAAGTAATGTCAGAGGTAGAAGATAATATTTTTGTTACAGGCGATGAGCCTTTAATTCAAGTGATGATGGAAAACTTGATTTTAAACGCACTTAAATTTTCTAGCAAAGTGGAACAGCCTAAAGTGGTTGTTGGAACCTTGCCAGGAGATAAAAAATGTATTTTCATTTCAGACAATGGGGTGGGGTTTGATGAAAAGTATGGTAGTAGATTATTCCATGTGTTTCAGCGGCTACATAAAGATTCAGAGTTTCCCGGCACAGGAATAGGATTGGCGTTGGTGGCACGAATTGCAGAAAAACATGATATTACAGTATGGGCGGAGTCTATGCCCGGGATTAAAACCACATTTTATATTAAATTTCCTTAAAGGAGGAGAGAATGAATTCAGGAAAAATACTATTAGTTGAAGACAATGAAGATGATCAGCTGCTGTGTGTTAAGGCTTTTAAGAAGAACAATATGCAGAATGAAATAGTCATTGCCAATGATGGAGAAGAAGCTGTAAACATTTTAAAAGATGAGACCTTAACCCCGCCGGTTTTGATTTTATTAGATTTAAAGCTGCCTAAATTAAGTGGAATTGAAGTGTTACAAAAAATACGCGCAGATAGTAGGCTTAAATTTATTCCCGTGGTGGTGTTGACTTCTTCGCGAGAATTGAAAGATTTGCAAAACGCGTATTTATCCGGAGCGAATAGTTACATCTGTAAACCAATTGACTTTAATGAATTTAGTGATTCTGTTTTAGAGGTGGGGATGTATTGGTTGTCGTTAAATGAATCTTTATCTAATTAATTAACTCGAGAAAAAACATGATAGAAGAAGAAAGAACTTTATCCGTTTTGATCATAGAAGACAGTGATTCAGATGCTGCCTTATTGGAAATGAAATTAAAAAAAGAATATAGAAGTCTCATTGCTTTACGCGTTGAGGAAGAAGATACACTACGTCAAGCATTATCCAATCGTCACTGGGATATTATTTTAAGTGATTACAAGTTGCCTCATTTTACAGGAATAGAAGCTTTATTAATCGTACGTAAAAACTATCCCGATGTCCCTTTTATTTTTGTTTCTGGCACTATGGGCGAAGCTTTGGCAGTAGAGGCGATTAAAGCAGGAGCATCCGATTATATTGTAAAAGGGCAATTAGAGCGATTATTTCCAGCGATTACGCGAGAATTAGCGGAAGTGGCTAGAAAGCAAGAAAGAATCAAGTTGGAAAAAGAGTTATTACAGCAAAAGTCTTTATCCAATGAAATTTTTCATGGGGATTTAACGGCAATGGCATTATTGGATAATCAAGATATGGTTTTTAATGCTAATGAACGATTTAAAACATTGTTTGCGTTAGACAATAAAGACAGACAATCTTTTAAGATAAGCGATTATATGGAAAGGGAAACATTAGATAAATTTCATGAGATATTAGCTAACATTAAAGAAAGCAAGCAATCTTTTACGGATACTATGAGCTTTTTTGACCATAATGAAAAGCCAATAGAGCTGATGATACATATTATCCCTTATTCTAAAGAGCACGATGACTATTTCTTGTTACAAGCAATAGATGTGGAGCAATCCTTGCAAGATAAGATAATCGAATTGAAAACGCATGATGAAGTAACGGGATTAGCCAATCAGACATTATTTTGTGAAAACGTACAAAGAGCCATAGCGCTTTGCCAATTACAAGATAAGAAAATAGCGATTGCTGCTATTCATATTGCACGGTTTGATTTTTATCGAGAGGCTTTCGGTATTAACGCCAGTAATGAATTGTTAATGGCTATTACCGGATGTTTGCAACAAGGGTTGGTGAATAGTGGTGCCATTCTTGGCAAAGGAGCGATAAGTGTCTTTTATGTTATGCGCATAGTCAATCAATGGCAAGAAGAATACCCCAAGACATTTATTGAGAAGATAAAATCTATTTTTGCCGATAAAATATCATGCGGCGATCAAATGATAGAGGTGGATGTCAATGTGGGCGTAAGTATTTATCCATTTCATGGCGATAATAGTGAAGAGTTGATTACTGCTGCTGAACTTGCTATGCATGAAGCCAAAGAGAGTGGATTTAATCAAAATAGAGTATTTGATTTTGGGATGCAGCAGAAATTTGATACACAAAAAAGGCTGCAATTCTCTATGCAGGCGGGGTTAGAAGGCAAAGAATTCTTAAATTATTATCAACCTAAATTTTCGGCAATTAACAAAAAGATTATTGGCGTTGAAGCTTTATTACGCTGGCATCATGGAGAAGTATTTATTTCGCCACAAGAATTTATTACTTTTGCTGAAAAAGAAGGTATGATAGTTCCATTAGGCTATTATGCGTTTAAAAGAGCACTAGAAGACTATCGTTATTTAAGAGAAAAAGTACCCACTCTTTCTCCGTATTTTCAAATCGCGGTTAATTTATCGGTAAAACAATTTGCAGAGCCAAAATTATTAAATACGCTTAAAGAATTATTAGATGAGCACGAAGTTCCCATTCAAGCAATCGAATTGGAAATAACCGAATCTGCGTTGTTAGAAGAGCCACTGCAGCAAGTGCGGCGTATCAATGCATTAAAAGAAATGGGTTTTTCTCTCGCGATAGATGATTTTGGAACGGGCTATTCTTCATTGCGGTATTTGAAAGATTTACCTGCCGATACCGTTAAAATCGATAAATCATTTATTGATGATATTCCACACGACAGTCGTACTTGTGCTATTGTGCATGGAGTTATCGATGTGATACATCATTTAGGGATGAAAGTGGTGGCTGAGGGAGTGGAAAATGAAGCGCAATTGACATTCTTGCAGCAACATGGCTGCGATATTATTCAAGGATTTCTATTGAGTCGACCACTCGCGCTGTCGCGATTGCAAGAATTGATGCAGCAGAAAATACAATGACGGATTCTAAATATCACAACATAAATTTGCATTTTGCATTTTGAAATTTCTGGTATATATCAAGACGCATTTAAAAACCCACAACGAGAAGTATTACCCGTCACTAGGCAGCGAAATTTAGGGTAACTCCAATAAGCGCATAGATTGGTTGAGGAGCTGCTATTATTGACATATTGATAAGCCACTTGTTCATTTCCACTGCTCGTATTCGTATAGTTAACGGCTAAGGTTTGTATATAAGAAAGATTGGTATTGAGCGGGCCTGCGGCCACTGGAATACTGCCAGGACTCATCGACCAGGTAAATATGGTACCGTGAATGGACGTGGGTTTTAACAGTGCTGCCAAAGTGGTTAATTTATCTTTAGAGACTGCAAAAGTGGTGCTGACATGGATTAAAGGGAAATCTTTGCGTACATCGATGGTATACTGATAGGCATTTAACCCAGCAACGGTAGGTAGGTAAGGGTTAGTGATCAATTGTGGTTGCGTAATATAAGTCATTAAGGTGGGTAGTGGTGGAGCATCAACCGGGATAGGAATGACTGCTGGATTGCTATTGGGCTTGATTGGATAAACGATAGAGTATGATTTGGGGTCAGCCAGAAAATAATAACAATTGGTATAATAGTATTGTTGCAATGCATTCGTTAATAACTGCACACTGTTTTTGATCCGTGCCACATTGCGTTGTAACACAATTTTTTGATATTGCTGTATGCCCAGTACAACGCCTAAAGCAATAATGGCAGTGACCAGCAGTGACTCTAACAAGGTGACACCACGAATCTTTGTGTTCAATGATTTCATTAATTGCTTAGCCTCCCACAATATTTTTACGCGTACAGCGAACAAAGTACGTTAAATAATTTTTTGCATTGTTCAACTTGTTACCATTGCTGCGGCTGGTAAGATAGTCACTTGCTCCGGAAGAATATATCGATAAAAATATTTGTTTATAGACGTGATCAGCAGAGAATTGACTTTTCATTTTGGTTAAGTCTAAATACCAGTAATTATTATTTTGTTGAAATACATTTTGCATGGTGTACAACACATCAATACGGTCACATTTTTCAATAGTACCACTGGGACCATATTCTTGCGTATTGATTTGTATGCAAGTGGGCGGCTCATTAGGATCATTTTTATTACTTCCATTGATGCCTGTTCCTACTTTAGTGTCACCACTCCAGCCGTGACATTGTAAAGGTTGTGATAAGTCAACCGCTTGTACTGTTCCCATGTCAATAATTTTACTGTAACTGGTATTAGCTCTTATCGGCAGATGCGGAATGCTTTGGAATATAGTAGCCGCGATGCCGATGCCATTCACATTGCTCGTGCCATCTACACTATTCGTGTTGTTGGTGGGATAGACATTAAAAGCACCGGAAGGTAATAATGGGATGAGCATTTGCGCAGCGCTGTTATTAGGTAAAGTGGCTAGCGAGACACTATTAGGGCCAGTACCGGAGGTTACATAAGGATTTGCAGTCCCAGGAGTGCGCACAATCAAGCCGACGGCAGCACCCACCGATGAATAATTGCCTAAAGAGATATTATTTGCATTGACATAATATTGTGCTCTGCTGGTATATTGAGTGGCGGGTGCATTCATCGTATCGCCGCACGCATAGTAAGCCGGTGTATCTAAAGTACAGTGGACTAGAGGATAGCCACTCGTAACCGGTATAGCACACGTGGCATTGTATGTAGTCGTATTAGTCAACGGATAATCATCGTGATTGATCCCCGGCAGAGAGGAACATAGAAATTCGGAAACTTGTGAGATGGTCGTAGAAGTGGCTCCTCCAGGAATGATCACCGCAGGGCTGGGAAAAGTCACCGGCCGCGGTTGTCCATAAGGAAGATAATGGTTGTTTTGCACAATATCAATTAATTGAATGTTATTTAATTGATTTTGGTCGTTGGTAGGATGGTCTAATATATAATTATATTCTACATCTAGCCAATAGCCCATCTCCGTTGCGGTTTTTTGCACTTGCCAAGATTGTGCTTTTGCTTTCTTTATAGAAAATTGCAAAGTAAGGTAAAGGCTTAAACTACCCAGGAGTAACATTAACATCAATAGGATATATCCGCGTTGTTTTGTTTTAAAGAAATGTCTTGTTTTCATATGCTGTTCATCCTAATTTGCGGGATAGCCAATATCTGTTTCACACGCACCCGATAAATAGTTGGGGTTTTTATTAGGAGGGATTTCCGAGGGGCTATCTGGCCAACGAGTGGTGTTATTTGGACTTAAACAAACGATGTCACTAAAAGACAATGACATGCTGCGATAAGGCGCGTTAGTCGTCATGCAAGGGCCCATTGCCGTGTGATTACTATTGATGTAATCGTCATCGTGCCATGCATGTGCAAAAACATTGCTAAAGCCAATGGGCATAGACATACCACGATTGGTTCCGCCGACTAAGCCACTAGGAAGATTGAGTAGATAAGCTTGGCTACCGCTAGGGCAAGGCGCATTTTTAGGATCGTTAGGCACATAATAGACTACTGCGGCAGAATCTATTTGGCATGATATTTTTACGGTGGGGTTATTACTCGTTGCATCTAATAAGCCAAAAGGGCCGCTAGTAGAGTAATTTGCATTATAAAAGTTTAAACAATCATTGTTTGATACAAGTTGTGTATTGAAATTACCTGTGCCATATAATACGCCAGAAGGGGGTTGTAGTTTTAATCCCGTAAAAGTCGTTGTATAAGCGACCACCGTGGCTGAGTTATTGATTCTATAAGAATTTGCAAGCGTGGTTACCAATTGTTGCGCGATATTGTTGCTGGGCGTTGCCACTTGTACAGCAAAATAATTAGTATTATTGGCAAGCGTATAAGGGATTGGTCCATTGTTATCGCGCCAAGGCGAATAAAAAGGAGAAGTAGCGCTATTTTGATCGGGCAGTAATGGCGTTAGTGCATCCAGTGTTGGTGGCCATATAAAATAAGCCATATGATATTGTATCGCGGCATTCAATAACGCATTCATTTGTTGTGAGACTAATCCTAGTGATTCTTTTTGCTTTTCTTTTTGCATATAGCTAATACCCAGCAACATCAATAAAGATAAAATACTGAGGCTGAGTAAAACTTCTAATAAAGTAAAGCCGAAAATGCTATTTTTTTTCTTCATGACACTATCAACTCCCTAACATAGGTTGCCATGAGCCAGTCGTAGAGTTACTGGGTTGACATGTGGTGAAATAAGCGATAGAAATAGAGTTAAAGTTATTGGCAGAAGAAGAATTAGAATTCTGTTTGCTTGCTACCACGGTAACGGTCCATAGATGATTCGTTGTATCGGTTGCTACTTTAGAGATGCGGATCCCTGGAAATTGATTTTCATGACCTTTCCAGTCATAATCAAATGGATATACAAATAGTGCTGGCACTAAGGAATTGCCGGCAGGATCGTTCCCACAAGTTAATGGCATTTTTATGGTAGCGCTGTCGTGATTGTTACAATTACCATTACAAATGACCACAGAGCCCATGCTTTGGAGCAAACCATCTTGAGCATACACCGCGTGAATACTAGGCCATCGTGCTGGCCTAGGGACTAGCATTGTGACGGTATTGCTATTGATAGAGCAGACAGTGCCTTTTGCTAATTCGCTAGGAGGACAAGTTGTTGCAAATGGTGCACGTTCACGAATTTCATCAGCGAGTTTGGCCGTGGGAACGGTTAAACTCACCCCCCAGAAGTTACCCCCTCCGCTATTGCCATCGGCAAGGCCAGCGCCGGGAACGGTCATATCGTATTGACCTTTGCTATCGGCTGGGAATAAAGCAAATTCTTGATGTTGTGAGCAAGCGTTATTATAATTATTGGCTGCACTGGCGCTGGTTACTGTGAAAGAAGAACACAGCGCGGCATTAGGCAGATAGCCATCATCCACTAAAGTAGCCAGGGTTTTTGGCCACGCATCGGCGTTATCCGCTAGAGCATCGCGATTATCTTGATAATAATTACGTGCGGCTAATACCAATTGATTCATTTGTGAGACAGTGTTATCGATTAATTGATCATGCGTATTTTTTAATTGCTGTGGTACCAGATACATTAATATCATACTCGCGATGACGAGAGAAAATAATATTTCAAGTAGTGTTAAGCCTTTATGCTTATAGAGCAGACGCATGGATAGAGACTCCGAATTAATAAATTCCTGTTATATTGCGAAATATGAAATTTAACATGGAACTTGAATGTCGTCATTGCGAGCTTGCGAAGCCATCCAGGAGATAAGTCGTAAAATGGTGGGTTATTTCCCTGGATTGCTTCGCAAGCTCGCAATGACGGTTCCAACTATCATAGCATAAATTCGCATTTTGAAAGATCATCAATTGAGTACAACCTTATCACGCTAATCAAAAAAGTGTCAACGGCGCAAATTGCGTAAAAGAAAAACAATTTTATGCTCTTAAGGAATTCTTCACAAAACTAGCCTTTTGTCCCATTATCATCTACTATGTAAAAATTAGTAGTTAAATCAACGGCAAGATAGGCATGGCGGACAAAAAAGGCAAGAGAGCAAAAGC
>CBFGYT010000061.1:0-7720 GCA_965653065.1 uncultured bacterium
CCGATTGTAGTGAGACCCTTAGTCAATAACCGTTATGAAATTATTGCCGGAGAGCGCCGCTGGCGAGCGTGTCAATTGGCAGAACTCACTACCGTGAGTTGTTTGGTCAGCGATTACAGCGATGAACAAGCATTACAAGCGGCTATCGTTGAAAACATCAATCGTAGCAATTTAAATTTAATCGAAGAAGCCAAAGCGTATTTACGTATACAAGAAGAGTTCGTTTATACACACGATGAAATCTGCACCCTCGTTGGGAAATCACGTGCAGCCATCAGTAATCTATTACGGTTATTTAAATTAGACATCTGTGTGCAATCGCATTTAATCGATGGTACTTTAAGTGAAGGCCACGGAAAATTATTGGCAGGACTATCGTTAACTGAACAATACCCTTTAGCAGAGCAAGCTATCAACAAAGACTTAAGTGTGCGGCAATTAGAGCGCGTAATACAATCCGATAAAAAGCAATCTACTACCCCTCGCAAAGATCCGAATATCGTTCATCTAGAAAGTAATTTGGCAGAAGTCTTAGGATCTGCAGTCGCTGTGGATTACGATGAAAATGGTCGCGGTGCTTTGAAAATTCATTTTCAAAACTTAGAGATCTTACAGGGCATTTTGCAGCGTATGGGCGTGGATGAGAAGTAGCATTCCATGCGGTGAATGTTCTACTATTAAAACGATGGCCTTCAACTAAGGTTTAACCATTTGTCTATTTTTTACACCTCAATAGGATTGATATATAAATTGTTTTATATATCAATTTCTTACTAGAAATCGACTTTACCACTATTATATTGATGATTCACATAAAGTGAACTATAATTCACATTATGTGAACTATCAGGTGAAAAGCATGTCTCAGTTAGGTCAAGCACTATTTACAACCACTCAGCAAAAACTTTTGGCTTTGTTATATGGTCATCCTGAAAAAAGCTTTTATACCAAAGAAATCTTACGCTTGACAAAGATGGGTGTTGCAACGATTAAACGCGAATTAGACAATATGGCTTCATCTGGTATTTTAAATAAATTTAACATAGGCAATCAACTTCATTATCAAGCAAATAAGCAGTGTCCTATTTATTCAGAATTAATCGCCATTGTCTACAAAACATTTGGAATAAGTGATATCATTAAAACAGCGTTAATGCCTTTTTGTAAGTACATTACATGGGCATTTGTTTTTGGTTCGATTGCCAATAATAAAGAAACTGCTTTAAGCGATATTGACTTAATGATCATTGGCGAAGTTAGATTTTCTGATGTTGTTCAAGAACTTTATTCTATACAAGATTTATTAACCCGAGAGATAAATCCAAAAATTTATACAATACAAGAGTGGGAACAATTACAATTGACAAACAATGCATTTGTTAAAGATATTTTAGAGAAGACCATCATTAATTTAATCGGAGATGGTCATGAGTTTAGAGAATTTAATAGGCCTATCATTAGAAAAAATAAATATTGATCCAATAGCAATAAAACGACTTATTGCTGCCGCCAAGAGAAACATTGAGGACGCGCATGTTCAAACTATTAGCGCTGAAAATAGATTCGACGCCGCATATAAAGCCATCATGCAATTAGCTAATGCAGCTTTACAGGCCAATGGGTATCGCACTTTGACCAGTAAACCGGGGCATCATATGACAATGATACAAACTCTGATACATACAATAAATTTAGATAATAAGACAATGATTGTTTTAGATGCATTAAGAAAGCAACGTAATATTAATGACTATTCAGGTGATATTATGCCGCAAAGCAGCGTAGAAGAATGTATCTTATATGCAGAGAATCTATTTGACCAAGTCATGCATTGGTTAAAGAACAATAGTCTTAAATAAATTTAATTTCTCAATATATAGTCACCGCATTTAAAACTGCAGGTTTTCATTTGCTGTGAATTGTCATCCCCGCGCACGCGGGGATCCAGGAATAACTCACGAATTGTGCTACTTTCACTGGATTCCCGCGTGCGCGGGAATGACAGCTTAAAAGATCATCGCTAATGTAGGGTGGATTCTTCAGAATCCACCCTACAGAAATCTCATATTTAAATGACGATGACTACTGCGCCACCATACCATATTCAATTTGCATACCATTAGCTAGCGTGACAATCCCATTGGTTGGATCAATTGTTTTAACCGTGGTATTCAAGGCTTCAAAGCGATCGCCTTCTGCTACAGTGACAATATGTCCATTACTATCCACAATCCATGCACGGCCTGGAATAATCGCTTGCACATAGTATACCAATGATGTTTTTTCTGCAGGGGGCGGTGCTGTGTTGCTATACGTCATTGCTGACGGCGTTTTAGTTGCATTTGGAGATGTCATCGCCGGTTTGGGCGCTAAGCTATTCAAGCGTCGATTCATTTCTGTTATGTCAGATTGCAATTGTTGTACCGTTGTTTCTAAAGAATCGGCACGCGCTGTAGCCGCCTCACTTTGCGCCGTCACTTCTTGCAATTTAATTGTTAATGTTTGATTTTGCTCTGCCAAAGTTTGTACTTGTAAATTTAAACTCTTCACATCTGCTGAGGAAGTCGTTTGTCCGGTTGTGGAGGTATCCGATGTGGTGGGCGTTGTATTGCTCCCGGCTGTATTCGTTGCTGTTGTCGTGGTTGATGCATTTTTTTGTGTATTATTATCATCATCGCCGTCATTTAACCAAGCATCTTCAGCCTGATTTTCTATAGCATTATTGTCTGCTGCGGAGGGCTGATTTGTATTCGCTGTTACATTGGCACTATTATTATTTGTCATCTCTCTTTGTTGTGCCTTGCTCGAGTCTTCATTTTTCTGCGCCACTTCTTTTGTTGTTTTAGTTTGTGTCATAACGGGTTTTGTCTGTTGACCACGCACTACCATTAAATAATAGCCTGTGCCAAACAACAAAACAGCACCAATTGCCATCACGATAGGTTTCACGGAAGAAGGTTTTTTTACTTGTTTCGTTTCACGTTGATTTTCCCAAGTTTCAGAATCGTCTTTGGGCTCTATAGATTCTTCATGGGTTTCTTCTTCACCAATAAATTCTTCTTCATGATCATCGGCTTCATGAAAGTCAAAGCTTTCTTCATTATCATCGAAATGATATTCTTGCTCATCATCATCATGGCGGTTTAAATCGCTCATATCATTATCCTATATTACTGTTCAGTTTGAGTATCTGTAGCCGCTTGCACTAATTGATTTTGTGCTTGTGCGATCGGCGATACTGCATTTGCGTTGACATTTTCAGCCGCTATTTCATCTTGCTTATTCTTAATATCTATCGCTTGTTGCGTCTTTGCTGTCAGCGTGGAAGTAGAAGCAGATGCATCTGTCAAAAATAAAATACCCATCCCTATTCCGGCATTGACGGTAATCGTATTGGGACGATTAAATGTTTGCCCTAATTGTTGCCCCCAGCTTTGTCCTAATTGACCAAACCCCGAAGCAACTTCTCGTCTCGGATCAGCATCGGGATAAGTTGTAAAAAGCCCACCATCTGAATTTTGAGTCACACTCGATCCGGCTTGTTGTGCGGCATCTCCATAGCCTTCTAAAAAGGAAGAAGCAAACAAGGAACCATAACGCAATAAATAATGATGATCCACATCGCTCGCCAACGCAGTACGCGCCGTGTCTGGATCAATAGCAACCGCGGAAATACTAATACTACGATTTAAACTCGCAAGACTCATAATATTAAAGCGAATAACGACAGCTTCTGCACCATTGGTTCCAGGGAGTGCCTTAGCTGATCCTAAAGATCCTAATAATTTAGCGCCTTTATACGGTCCCATCACGACGGTCGCCATCACTGGTCCAGGTTCATCGGAATTAATCGCTGTATTTAACACTGCAAATTGAATATCTCCCGCTTTAATTAATACAGGAGACTCTGCGCTTGTTTCTGCGTTTGCTTGTCCTGGCAATCCATTGCGACCCGTTACATTCGCTGCATTCCCTTCAGCAGCCGCAACTTGATAGGATTGTGTGGGAGATTGTGCCCACGCTTGTAATAACTGTTGGGCTTGTGCACGCATAGCACCACTTTGATCTATCACCGCTTGCTGTGTTTGTTGTGTCGTTATTTCTTGGAGCTGTTGATTTTGCATTGCAACTTGTTGCTGTAATGCCTGAACTTGAGGATCAGCCGTATTATCGGTTGGCGTAGGTGAAGTAATTTGATCCCCGCTCATATACGGCGCTGGTTGTGTATTACTCGTTCCTTGCTGATACGTTAAAGTAGAAATAGCACTACCGCCACTTTGCTCTGCTTGTTGCGTGCGTTGTTGATTTAATTGTTGTTGCAATTGCGTATATTCAGGCGTCGTGGGATTTAATCCTGGAACAGTATTTTGCGTCGGCGCTGAAGCCAATCCGGAACTGTTAGCATCTGTGTTATTCCCTGATCCTTTTATCAGACGAATAATTCCGATAACAATTGTTAATCCAATAATAACCAATGTCACAATAATAATGCTGCGCGTTCTAAAATTAGAAAATAATCGTGAAATATTATCTAAACGGCTAGCCATTATGCGGTTCCCTCTATTTTAACCGATACAATTTGTCCTTGTCGCATTAACAACACCAAAGGCGCTGGCGATAATTTATAAGCATTCATACCATCCGCACTAGACATCTTCGCCACCCATGCCGGAGACAACAGCGCATAAGCACTTCGTAAATAAAAGTCACCCCCGACACTCCACACTTGCGCAAAATCATTTTCTGTTTTTAATCGTTGCCCATTTAACGGTGCAATCCCATTTAATACATTTAGTAATTGATTATCTGCAGATGCGGGCAATTCATCGCCTACGGCGGCAACCGCTTGTGGCCCTTGCCCCGGCACGCGCATATCAACACGATAATCTACCACACGTTGTCCTGGCACTAACGTTAACATAATGGGCGTATTTAAATTTTTAAGATCAATTGCTAAATTCCCATAACTGTAATCTTGACGCGCTTGTACCATCAATGTATTACCTTTTTTATCCCAGCTGATATTAAACGCAGTGGGATCGCCAATATCATACGCTTCAATAGGCCATGGCGCTCCCGTAGTATCAATAAATACTAAAGAAGAGACAAACCCTTTGGATAAGCGAATCACGGGCGGAACAGCTCCAGGTGCTAAATCTATGGCGATAGAAGTAGAAGTCGGTGCAGGCGGCGCTTTATAGGGCGCTGCTGCTTGTGCGCGTTGCGTTTGATCTAACATATTGCGCAATGCATTAATTTGATCAGGACTTAACGGAAATGCATTTTGTGATACCGAACGAAATGCATTGGCATTAGCCATCGCTTCATTATTATTCGCCGGGATCCAAGGATTGATTGGCGGCGGTGTGGTAGGCACCGTCGGATTACTGGCTGTTGCATTTTGCGAAGCATCTTGATCTTGCGAAGTGTCTTGATCTTGTGAAGCATCTTGATCTTGCGAGGGATCTTGATCTGATGAAGCATTCTGATTTTGTAATAGCTGATCTAAGTTCTGTGCTTCTGTATTATTTCCATTGACGGCAGCCGTTGGTTGATTCATCGCCGTATTCGCATTCGCTGTTGGCGCTTGTTGCACGACTGTTTGTGTTTGCGCAGGCGTAGAAGTCTGTTGCGTTGTTCCTAGCCCCAATAAATCGGCGCTACTTTCCTCTGCCCAAACTCCTTGGCATATGAATAGCAAACTTAATCCAATCAGTGCAGTCCTCAATCGTTTATTCCTTTCGTAAAAATACTATCGAGATAGCGATATAGACTTATTAATATCGCTCAAAAAAGGGCTCTTCTACTATATATGTTGTTGATTGGATTATAATATTATTTAGAAGTAAAAAAAAGAGGGCGTCTCGTAGGCTCTGCTCTAAATATGTGCTTTTTATCTGACGTTTTATTTCTTCTATGAAAGATGTGCTCATAAAAAGTATCTTTTTGACTCTACATTTAAGCATAAAGAGAAGGTCTCGCACTAATCCAATTCTTTTTGCGCATTTTTTGACCCATTCTTTTTTTACTTCACGCCAATATTCATTTAAAAATTTGCATTGCAGTTAATGGTATTGGCTTGATATGTAAATAATTAATACGATATAATCTCACCTGCGGTTCTATGAATATAAATAAGATCTACATTCCATTTTTGCATCGAATGTAGAAATATAAATTTTACAATTACTTTACGGAGGTTTTATGGCGGCTCATCCTACTACTACACTTCAAGATTTACTGCGTGAATCATCAGACGAAGCAAAAATAATAAAAGTAATACATGATTATCTGCAAAAGACAATGGCCGAGACACGAAAGCAAAACTCGGCGGTTGCAGACGCTACCATTCGCGGCGGACTCCCACTGGATACCATAGTACAGATATTCGCCAATGGTCTAGAGGCTCATAGGAACCGACCCAAAAACGCGTCTGGACGTCCTTTATTAAATACAGTCCTAACATGTACTATTTACGGCAATAAGACTTCAGAAACTCAGACTCTAGAAATAAAGATATGGGATGATGCTAATATAGGTTTTGATAATCGAATAATTCCGTTATCCGATGAAGAACTCATTGGATTATTTTCAGATGAAATACCAACGCAACTTATGCTTACGTCAGCACACCGGAAGCTAGCTGCACTACCGCAACCGCTTCCCCAAAATATTACCGCCAATGCCGAATCTGCGCAACTTATTTCAGCAATACAGACTATTCTTCGGCATGTTAAATATGTTGTTGCACAGAAGCCTTCTGCCGTTCCTTCTCCTTCTGCCGCTTCTTCTCCTCTTACCGCGAGAGGAATATGGGGACAAGTAAGTGCAGCAGTCGCCGCATTCGAAGCAAGCGTCAAATCTACATTGGGTATGTAAAAAATCATAGAGTAGTTTTGTTGTGTATCCTGTCACCCTCGCGCAAGCGGGGGCCCGGTTTTAAGTTCATGTTGCATATCTCTTTTTATGGAGCCCAGATATATTCGAGAATAACAATCGGATTGTTATTGAACGCTCCATTTACCTGCGAGATGCGCCAAATATGGGCTTTTTTCTTAGTCTTTGGTGAGTTCGCGGCCTACATACCCCCCAACCACAGCACCCCCAATCGTTGCGGCTGTTCTGCCCGTACCACTACCAAATTGGCTACCAATGACACCACCCGCAACAGCACCTGCGGCCATGCCTAGGTCTTGTTTATCTACACTACCGTCACATCCCATTAAACTACCCGTCATAACACTGATAGTAAGAATTAAAGCTAATTTTTTCATCATTAACCTCCTGCAGAAGCTATTATAATTGTAGTAAAAATGAACGATTTATGCGGGGATAAAATGACTCTTTTCTTAATAGGATGACTTTTATGCGATATATTTGTTGGTGGTTTTTTGACCTAGAGGTGGTATATACCCATGGCCCTTCAAAATGCGAAGTTTAAGTGAGTACTGTTGTACATTGTCATCCCGTAAAAATGAGGGTATGAAAATAACTTACTGAAAAATAGCCCTTTTTTATAATAATGTCCCGGCCGTTCATGGCGGCCGGGCTATTTTACCTCCGCTAATCCCATTAGCTAACTCTAAGTCTAGCAAATGAATATTAAGGAATTATTAGGGATAAATAAAACTATATAAAAATTTATATCTCTCTATAAAATCTCATCTATCCTTATAATAATAGAGTCTTCCTTGCAAGGATCTATTATTTATGACGGTAT
>CBFGYT010000062.1:0-7545 GCA_965653065.1 uncultured bacterium
GTTTTGCTAGTATAGCAATGCTGTTCGCGGGAGAGGGTTGGGGAGAGGGCATGGCAAAATCAGTGCTAAGACAACTATTATGCTTAATCCTGCCGCGGTTGCACATAATATTTAATTTCACGCAAACGATAAAAAGGCTGCTTTAAACACAGAGTCTGCAACAAAGCAGGAATTTGAAATCGTAACGCTAACCCATAAGCAGGATTGGTTAATTCTAAAAATAAAATCGTATCTTGATAATCGGCAATACGAACATGTGCTTTTAACTCTTCGGATAATAAAGGCATGACGATAGTCGTTAACTGCTGCAAAAATAAGCTATGGTTGTGCATTTTTTGCAAAGCTTGCGATTGAGCGATGATGTCTTGTATGGTTTTATAGCTCATAGATAATCACTCTATAATATTGAGTCATCCGATGAGCTGAATATACCATACTCGGCAGGCTATTTTAAGGATACACTATTGTTTTCTTAAGTTTCTGTTAAGCTATTATTGATACAATAAAGTACATAAAAAAGAAAGGTAACTACTATGTCTTCTAGCCCGCAGAGCAGTCTGGCTAACCAATTGGCATTAGCACAAGCTACTTATCGATACTGTAATAACAACTTTGACGATTTTTTTGAGATCATTAAAGACAAAATTCATTGGCTAGAAACGGCGCTTTCTACCTTAGCTATAGACAAAGTATTGATACCTGATCGCGTTATTACGATGATGATGGTGTTACTGTCTCACGGTGTGAATTCAATTCGACTTCAACAAACTCCAAATAGTGATGTAGGAAGCTCTTCTAGTGAAGGTAGACTAACTGAAGAAGAGCTTATAAAAGAATGTGTCACTAAAGAAATTGTTTATGCCGCTGCTGATATTTTTATGACTCTAATCTATCATGACTCAAACTATTCATTTTATAAAGACTGTATAAAAACTCTTTTATCCGGTGATCGTGAACTGCATTTGGATGCTAAAGTTGCGCTACTATCCGTGAAAGAAATACGACCTTTAGTTATTTTAGAGCATACATTCAGTTTGATAACGGAATTTACTAGTGACAGCGATATCGATAGCATCGATCAGCTACTTCAAGATTATTTTTCAAAAGAACCAAAGATACCTGATGAGTATCAAGCCGATGATCATTATAGCCACATGCCGGATGTTTATCGTTTTGTGCGTGGCGATGAACAGTTAAAAGATTACGACACTGCAGAAGCCTTGGAAGAAGAGTTAGATGAAGATTTAGATGAAGAAGACAGTCATTGGCGTACTGCTATGCATTGGGCAGCGATTAAGATGCCTGTTTTTTTTAATAGAATTGAAGACGATATCATTGAAGAAAGATTATTTACTTCTGAAGATATAAATGGGTTAACACCAATACATTATGTTGCGATGAATAGCAATGATAGTTATGTGGCATTTTTACAGAGCACATGGAAAGCCTATTATGAGAAAATGATGGACATAACCTATAATAAATTTCACAGAGCGCCATGGTCATTATGGCATACGGCATTATATGCAGGAAATTTGCAGGTCATAAATTTAATTGCGACTTACTTTTTGAGCGACTTAAAAAATTGGCTAAATGGATACAATGACAACACAGAAATCTCCGCATGGAAAATCGATGATTCTTATACAAGAGAAAGTGTTCATAATCCAAGGGTAGTACTGCTAACCGTATTTGAAGCGATCATAAAAGGAGATAAATTAGACACAAAAAATAAAAGCGAATTATTTATTGATTACTATTATTATTTTCTAGACAACATCGATGACGAATTAAAGGAACATCTTTTCAAACTAGCCAGTGACTATGAAAATAGGGACATACTCTGTTTTTTGATTGAGTGCTATTTAGATGAGTTAGAGGATGAAACTTTTCTACATCATTGCTATAAATTGGCTGAAATTATGTTAAAAAATGACAGTGTAGAAGAGTTGTATTCTATTGTGGATACTTATCCTGATATATGGGACGTATCATACAATCATCAGTTCGGTGGGACTTCCCTGTTACATAGGGCTGTAGAAAATGCAGCTACGTTACAAGGGGTTGAATGGCTTGGTACTATTTTACCTGAGGCGTGTGATTTTTCTGTTACAGATCACCGTGGGCAAACACCACTGCATATAGCTGCGGCTATGGGAAATCATGAGGCAGTTAAAATGCTATTTTTTCATATGCCAGAAGAGAGTGGTGTCTATGATGCGCAAGATGCTGCGGGTAACACAGCATTATCTATTGCTCAGCAAAGAAAGCGCTTTCTTGAGAAACAACTTGCATCTTGCCAAGCAGATGGTGTTGAACTAAATGAAGAAGAGGTGCGGGAAGTCGATAAGCTCAGAGCAGCACTCTATGAAAGTGAACAAGTCGTTACGCTATTGCAAAGTCGTAGTAATCATGTGGTTATGTCTGTTGAAACAGTCCATGAAGAATTTTGTAGAGCAAAGTTATTACCGAATATTTATTATCAAGCGAGAGTTCCCTATGATGATAAAAACCCTGTTAATTGGGAGCGATTTGTCGCAGATGAAATGACAGTGAATGACATTCTGCAATCAGATAAGGAGGGTAGAAGTGCGCTATACTGGGCCTTTATTCAGGGGCATCTGGAATTGGCGATTATGCTATGTCATATCTTATATAAGCATGGTCAGTTAGCACAAATCTATGAGTTAAGAGATGGGGGAAATCTATCCCCTATGGATCATGCTTCGATGACAGTTACTCCGCGTCACGCAAAATTGCTGCTTTGTATTGAAAAAGGAGAGTATGCAGATTCTACCTACTTGCGTACTTTTATGTTGATGACTATGAATGCCTATATTATGGATGATGAATTTTATGAAATTGTACGTATATTTCAGCCCTTTCTTTCTTATGATGATGTGCTTGAGTTATTAGTATCTGCGATTAACTCGAAAAAATTTAATCATGCATATTGTTTATGGAAAGAGATTAGTCATTTTTCAGAGTCCATTAATTTGCTCAGCATTTCATTGATGGTGATATCCACTCATAAGGATCCTCATGCAAATCTTTTTATGCAGTCTTTAATGAGAAATCATAGTGTTCTTCTATCCAAGCGGCATCAGAATCAATATCCATTAACATATGCAGTCAGCAGTAACAATATTGAAGTGGCAATATTTTTAATACAGCAAGTCGGTTTGCAGCATAAAAAATCAACAAAAGAAGAGAGGGAATCGTTATTGTCAGATGATGCTGCTAAAGAATTTCTAATCGCATGCGCTGAATTTAGAGAAAAGAATAAAACCAAAAAGAATAAGCACTATGAACAAGTTTTGCCTGGAGTAATAGCATTCTTTCCTGCGCTCAAAAGAAATGAGGAACATTACTATTCAGGTGCACCTAAGGTTTCTTCTTCTCCAACATCAAGTTTTCATGGTCGTTCTCATGCTAGGTCCACAGATCACGCAAATGGATTTACACACAATGTAAATACTTCGAAAAAAGATATTTGCGCGCCGTAGACCATTTTTGCAAGGGATGCAATTGCGCAAAGACTTTATTGAAGATGTTCCTTTTTTTGCATAGGCATGATATCATTCTTTCTTAACAATGTGTGCATTATAAATATGAAAGTGGAGGTGCATCTATGTATTCGTTATATCTACAAGGAAAAATCCAAAGCGTTAAAGTTGCCAATAGTTCAGTGAGCTTGAACGCGGATATCTTTACGCAAGCCGAATCTGATATAAAAGCGATGGCGCAATATGGTCTCTTTATGGGATTGGCATTATCCAAGATAGTGACACTAAAGCCTACTTCTTCGAATGTTGAACAAAATCCTTATGCAGATTGTTATGTGATGATGTTTCAATGGAGCGAAACAGAAAAGTTCTCTCAATTTAAAGCGAACAATGCACTTTATTTTAAAAACAATTCTTCGTTTAATATTGCGTTTCGAATAGATGAAGAGGGTCATTTAATAGAAGTTATTACGGATTTAAGTCATCTCTTTTTTAGAGCACATCTGTATATGATGCCTAGACTAAACCAATTGTTAGAAAAGGTCTTGTTGGGAACTGAGTATTATCTTCAAGCAGAAGAAATTATTTTTACAGATGAATTAAAAGACTATTTTCAAGAACTGAAGAGTAAGTATAGTAGTATAGATATTCAAAAAGCGAGCTCTTTTTTTGCAGAGTTTCATAACCACGTACCTGTTGCTTTACAAGCACTGTCTGAAATGACGCCTGCTGCGGTTAGTGAAACATTTTCCGGCAAGAAAAGTGCTTCTAAAAATAAAAAGCGATCTCAACAGAGAATAAATGACGCTAACCAGAAAATGAAAAACTATATTATTAATGAAGGAGAAATAGTGTCTGTAGAAATGGCTGCGATCTTTGCAGATATTTTTTGCCTTACGGTTTCTACTCCACCGCAAGAGTATAAAAGAGTAAAGGAATACAAGAAGGTAAAGGCACAACAGCAGTTTTTAAACAAAATGACAACGCAAACAGAATGGTTGGATCCGATGACTGAGCAGGGGATGGCGACTATAGAAGCAGAATTACTAAAGCAATTAACAAGCATAGGATTACTAGTTCCAGAGAATACAGGACGTAAGATGGTATTATCTATTGGCAGTGGTACTTGTGGCTATGAAGCATTATTAAAAGAACATATGGGTGAAGAGTGGGTGTTATTCTGTTTAGAGCCAGAGTCATATACTTTAGATCCTCGATGGAAACCAGAATATTTACTGACGATGTTATTTGAATCCTTACCAGAAGAGTATAAGTTTGACGTCATTTTCATGCTTAATTTTAATGTGGTTACTAACCACCGTAATTTTTTTGAAAAAATATATAGACATTTACAGCCACAAGGATTATTTTTCTTAGGGCGAAATATAGGGGATACAGGGTGTCCTTTTAGTCAGTTCTCTATTGAGACACATTTAGCACAAGCCTTTTCAATAGAAGAAAAAGAAGTTCAGCATCCTGGGTGGAATGGAAGCGAACCAGACACTACGTATCAACAAATATTTTATGCCATTACAAAATCTTCAGCCATAGAATCTTCTGCAAGCGGTTCTAACTCTCATAGTACGCGATTAGAAGATATTTTCAATCAACGTAATATGATTAAAGTCAAAGAGTTTCAAGCAATAGAATTAACGAAAAATAAAGAATCTTTAGAATGTCTAAAGCAACAGTGTGCACAACAACATAATAGTGTATCTTTGCCTTCTGTAAGCGGACCATCAATGTAAGCTTACGCTCCAAATGAAATGAATCGTTATACGCTGCTATTGCAAAGATAAAAATTTCATGCTATATTATAATTACTATTACAAATAGGTTATATACAAATGAATTCCAACACAGTACAACAGCCAAAAATCATTCAAGCGATTGCTATCGCTGCTGTATTGTTTGCCTTTTATTCCTCTTCTTTCGATCGGTTTGCCTTCTAAGGCAGCGTACTTTTTAATCTTTATTATTATTTTTTGTGCCGCATAAAATAAAGTGCCAGACACTTTATTCTATAGATTGGCGATTCAAAATTTTTTATCGAACGATAAAAAATAAAGGCTTATTACGGCTAAAAAAAATTAGACCGTAAACATCAAAGAGGTAAAATATTATGGCTACTTCAATATATGCATTCCCCTATGTATCAGCAACTGTGTCCCAACAAGGGCAACAAGACGTGCCACAGGGGGCCCCGGTAGAAAGGGGCGCTTTAAATTCAATATGTCCGCCAACTATGTCAGAACAAGAGCAACAAGACGTGCCATTAGGGCACTCGCTAGCAATGGGATCAGTAGCTCCTGTTTATCCGCCACAAGATCCATCACAAAGTCCCTCTTCATCGAGTAAAATGAGTCTAGAACAGCTTGGCTATGCATTTGGACTTTGCTCAATTTGTACATCGGGATTAAGTTCTACGATTGTGGCCCTGCATTATATGTACTTAGGTGCATCCGCAAATACTACAGGGTTCAGTTATGCCGGTTGTGCGAAAGGTCTTGCTGTAGCGGGGTGCTCATTTGGCACGGGGGCGGCGTTATGTGCTTGTGGTCTGTGGAGCGGAAAAAAATGTTATGATAAGTTAATCAAGAATAGTGATGAAGATGAAAGCCTTCAACCACTTTTGATGAATGAAGAAATGGCACCTCCTCCACAGCATTCTATTCCTGGATATTCAAAAGAATAAAGGATATGCTGTTCATAAGTCAAAATGCGAAGTTAGGTTAGTATTGTTGTATATTGTCATCCCCGCGCATGCAGGGATGACAGTTCGAGGATATGACAACCTTAGTTCGCATTTCTAACTAAATTAAGTATATAATAAAATCCATAGGAGACAAACCAATGAATATGAAAGCAATTAGCATATTAATCAGTATTAGATTTACCGAGCAGTGGCATATTTACTGGAGATGATGCATTAGAAAAAATGCAAGGCCATGTGATTGAAACGGCAATACTCACTGCAAAATCGATTACCAATCCAAAGTATTTATAGCAGTGATGATATCAGACTTTTTCTGCTAATAACGTAATTGCATAAAAAGTCACATACCAAGGATTAACTGTAGTGGGAGCTTTTTTTAAATAAAGATCGACATATTGTGTCATGAATAAATCTTTCAATTCAGTGCTGGGTAATTTATTTAAACTCATAGCCAGGTTACGTAAGAAATTGGATAACGTTTCTTTCGAAGTAAAGGTTGTGGTGACTTCTTCTCGGCTATGCTTGTTGACGGTCAGCCCAGCACATTCTGCAAATTGTTTATAATCCGTTGTGGTGGTGGCAATCGCGGGATCTTGATAATCAGTAAAATAAGATTGCCAGGTAGGTGAATCTTGTAGTTCTTGACGCGCTCCAGCCATAAGTTCATTTCTCACCGCCATGACACAGGCTAATTTTCCACCAGGCTTTAACGCTTTGTAAATCGCTTTAAACAATCTTTCTTTATCTTGCACCCAATGCAAACAAAACGAACTGAAAATAAAATCAAATTGATTATCGTAGGGGATTTCTTCGGCTAGCATTTCTTTAAATGTTAAATTAAGGGCTTTATGGTGTTGTTGTGCATGCGCTATCATATTCGCTGAACTATCGATACCGATGACAGAAGCCACTTTCGTGGCTAAATAGGCGGTGGTTCTGCCATCGCCACAGCCTATGTCTAAGGCATTTTCTTTGCCATTCAAAGGGCAGGCGTCAATCAAGTTTTGCCCTTGCTGATGTTGCACGTCTGAGTTATTTTTATATTGCGCGGCATTCCACTGGGTTTTTTCAGACATAGTAAATAAGGCCTTAAATTTTAAACGCTATAATTATTTAAAGAATTGTATTCTATCATAGTAAGACTTGCAAATTGATACATAGCATAAACATGAATTATTGATAAAACTTGCCTCCTAGAATAGAGATATAATACCTAATTAATTGATATATAAGGGTATTTCCCATGCTTTATTTGGGTCAAATATTAGACAGCGCATTTCATGATCATAACATTTCTTTATTTCTGCAGTATTGGAGAAACCA
>CBFGYT010000063.1:0-7449 GCA_965653065.1 uncultured bacterium
GCGAGGATGGATAAATCATCACGACGATGCAAGCCTACGGCAAAATGATTGACTTGCTGTTCCATCCATTGTAAATCTTTTTGCGCGCTCCCCGCATTTAACACCACGCGATAATGCTGTGGCTCGATAAAATAAACGATTAAATCATCGATAACGCCGCCTCTTTCATTTAACATGCAACTGTATAGTGCGGTACCACGATGTGCCATTTTATCTATGTCATTGGCTAATAGATAGCGTAAATAATCGCGTGCGCCTGTGCCTAATACATCGACGACTACCATGTGTGACACATCGAATATGCCAGCGCTATTGCGTACCGCATGGTGTTCTTCTAATTGCGAACCATAGTGTAATGGCATATCAAAGCCGGCAAAATCGACCATTTTTGCGCCAGTGGCAACGTGGGTATCATAAAGGAGAGTGCGTTTGCCCATTTTTTATTCGTTCCTTAGTCTTTCGTCATGTTTTACACGCGGCGCATTATCGCATATTTTTGAGGAAGGTGCATCTCTGGCAATTGTTTTTGTGATCATTCGTCTGATTTCTAGAGCACTGCCTAACCGTCTTACGATCTCGTTGCCGTTGTGTCAAATATTGGTGATGTATTTCAGTAGCTAAGCAATGTCTCTGAAGTTTTGTAGAGTTTGTAAGCGAGGTTCTTCTTCAATGATTATATCCCAACGTATCCTCATCATAACTACCCAAAGGGGCATTATCCTCATCGCTATCACTTTTGCCATCGAGATTTACACAAAGAGCACCACTAGATCTGAATCGAAGCGCTTGTACATCGATAACTGGTTTTTTATTATATCTTTCAAGACAAAGAACGATAGCAACAGCGAGAAAATGACTTTGTTGAGTGCTATCCACAGTCGCAGTTGCACTTAATAATAGCTCTAACATTTTATCTGCACTTTCTTGTTTTAAGCACTGTTCAGCAGTGTCGCGATGATGTCGCCAGGTAAATAGACGATGTCGCCAGCCCAATAGTTGCTTTGGCTTAAGATAGAGCTCAAGGAGTTCTTTAGATTTGCTAAGATCACTGTCACGAGTGGATCTCTTCCAAGTAGAGTCAAATTCAGCAATAATTTCTCGAGTGTCGTTAGAAATCGTATTATTTTCTGTATTATGATAAGCGCTAACTTTTTCAATTATGTTAGCTTTTACTTCCGTTGTGGCCTCATCGATATGAGAAAAAGAAGCCGGGTTCGATCTCTTTGGAGAAGAGGACATAAATTAGTTACCTATGACTCATTTTAGCTTTTACAAACCGTACAGTCATTATACCAAAACCCCTGTATAAAATACAGAGGTCGGTCGATTATCTTGGCCAAAAGTTAAAATAACTGTGTAGAATCGTCTTCTTTTTGTGCATTTTGCGGCTGAGATGTACTATTATTAGCCATGGCCGTAGGCACGGTTCCTGCTTTAAAGTATTCAAAGAAAGCACTTTTATCGCTGTTGGCTGTCGGAAATCCAGTATTACGATCAATACGCACTGACACAATGCCTTCGGGTGGAGGGGTTGGCGTAATCGGATCATTGTTCAATGCCACCCGCATAAAGTCTATCCAGACGGGTAAAGCTACGTTAGCACCATATTCATGTAAGCTTTTCGGTGAATCAAAGCCTATCCACACTACGGCGACCATATGTGGATTAAAGCCGTTAAACCAACCATCGCGTTGTTCTTGAGTAGTCCCTGTTTTACCGGCGATGTCATCGCGATTTAACACTTTAGCCGCTTGACCCGTACCACTTTGGATCACATCTTTCAAAGCGGAAGTAATTAAAAATGCGGTTTGTGGTGAAATTTCCCGACTGGCAACAGGATTACCGTTCACCATTAACGGCGATAATTTAGGTGCAGCGACCGGTGTCGAAGACATCGCATTTTGCGTAGCTAAATAATTTAATTGTTGCTCACGACTTGCTACACAAGTAGCGCACACGGTTAAGGGATGTGCCGTATAAATTTCTTTATTTTGGATATTGACAATGCGATTGATCAAATAGGGTTTGACATCAAAGCCACCATTGGCAATGACGGCATACCCTCTAGCCATTTGTAATGGACTCACATTCGCTGTGCCTAACGCGAGGGATAATGAATGTGGCACATCTTTACTGTCAAAACCGAAATGTTCCAAGTATTTTGTGGCATAAGAAATACCGATGGCGTTTAACAAACGGATCGACACTAAGTTACGCGATTTGGTTAATGCTACTCGTACACGAGTAGGACCAAAGAATTTATGCTCTACATTTTGTGGACGCCAAATGCCATCCGGTAAAGAAGGATCATACAACACAAACGGTGCATCGTTAATAACAGAAGCAAGCGTAAAGCCTTTATCTAAAGCGGCTGAATAAATGAAAGGTTTAAATGCGGAGCCTGGTTGTAAAGATGCTTGTGTGGCACGATTAAAACTACTTTCTACATAATTAAATCCGCCGACTAACGCGCGCACTGCACCATTTTGTGGCGATAAAGCAATGATAGCCCCTTCTACGGCAGGGACTTGTGCTAAACGCCACGTATTATTCGCTTCAGGTAATAGGTCAATCACATCGCCTACAGCAACCACATCGCTGGCGGTTTTTGGTGCTGGGCCTACGCCATTATCATCACCATGTCTTGCCCAAGAAAGCGCATCCCAATTTAAAGTAATAATACGCTTATCACTGGTAAACACTTCTGCAGAATCAGCATTCACTTTAAAAACAACAGCCGGCACTAACGGCGAATAAACCGGAAGAGTACGTAAAGTCGTTAACCATTGACTATGGCCCGCATTGTCATATTTTAAATGTTGTCGCGCACCGCGATATCCATGACGTTTGTCATAACTTAACAATTGAGATTGCAAAGAAAGTTCAGCTTGTTGCTGTAAAGGGCATTGTATCGTCGTGTAAACGCGCATTCCCGAAGTATAAGCATCTTCACCGAATTGACTGACAATACCGTTGCGGATCATTTCGCCGACATAAGGCGCAGAACATTCGATCAAAGAACCATGATATTGAGCGGTTTCTGGCTCAGCAATCGCTTGTTGATATTGTGTGTCAGTAATATAGCCATGTTCTAACATGCGCGATAATACGTGGTTACGACGATCCAACGCGGCTGGGGGATCGGCTAATGGATTTAAAGAAGACGGCGCTTTAGGAATACCGGCAATCATCGCCGTTTGTGCTAAAGTCAATTGATTTAAGTGTTTCCCATAATATACTTCTGCGGCTGCTTCTACGCCATAAGCACGATTACCATAAAAAATGCGATTTAAATACAAATCTAAAATCTTTTGTTTTGAAAATTCCTTATCAATTTTAACGGCTAATAAAATTTCTCTTAATTTGCGCGAATACGTTTTTTTACTGTTTAAAAAGAAATTACGTGCAACTTGCATGGTGATGGTACTACCCCCTTGTGCTTTTGTGCCTGTGGTGACGAGTACGACAGAAGCGCGCATTAATCCCAAAAAGTCTACGCCATTGTGTTCAAAGTAGCGTTGATCTTCGGTGGCTAATACTGCATTGATGAGTTGCTGTGGAATTTGTTCATAGGGGACGGGAGTGCGTCTTTTTTCTCCATATTCGGCCATCAATAAGCCATCATTGGAATAAATACGCAAAGGGACTTGCAAATGTACATCTTTTAAGACAGAAACATCGGGTAAATCACGTTCTATGTTTAAAATAAGCACAGCTCCAGCGATAAAGCCTAAACAAGCGATGCCTATGACCAGCATGACTAAACGACGCAACCATTTTGCTAAAAATTTCATCAAAAATCTGCCTGATAACCCGTGAATGGCGCCTATTTTAGCACTTCTCATGCAAAATAGGTAAATTTTTCTAGCCAAAATGCACAATAAAGAACATTGTCGTTCGCGTGCACGCAAGGATCTAGTGAAAAGTGGTACAAATCATGCATTATTCTCAGATCTTCGCACGTCGGGGATGACAGCATTAGGGGATTGTGAGTAGAGATTTAAGTTAAACCGCGTATTTTGAAGTGCTTTTGGTATTTATAGAAGGAGAATTTGAGCAGTACTGCATATATTTTATTCGCTTTACAGTCGATAAATGAAATATCAATAGCTCTTATCATGCATAATGGAAAAAATAGACAGTAATCCATTGATTTTCATTATGTTAATGGCTAAACTAGATTATTGGGTGCTGAAAGGCGTGAGATTCCCCATTGTGGGTTAAATTATGGCAAAGGAGTGGCTGTGGCTTTATTATTTCCCAAAAAAAGCACACCCTATTTTAGGAATAGACATTAGCTCTACGGCAGCTAAAGTGTTGGCATTGAGTCGTGATTCTGGTTCTCGACTAAGAGTGGAGAGTTTTGGCTTAGCGGCAATTCCGCCGGATGCTATTGTTGAAAATAATATTAAAGACTTAGCGGCTGTGTCAGAAGCTTTACAATTAGCCCTAGGGCGAGCAAGACCCAATACACAGCATGCAGGAATTGCCATGCCTTCTACCGCCGTGATCTCTAAAGTATTGCAAGTTGATGCCACATTAAGCGATGAAGAATTAGAAGCTCATATTGAATTAGAAGCCGCTTCGTCGATCCCTTTCCCTTTAGAAGAAGTTCGTATGGACTTTACCGTATTAGGAATTAATGAAAAAGATCCCAGTAAGTCTAATGTTTTATTAGTCGCTTCTCGTATGGAACATGTAGATGCGCGTATTGATGTTTTGGAAGAAGCGGGATTAATCGTTGACTTTGTTGATGTTGAAACCTTCGCGGTAGAAAGAGCCACTAATTATTTAAAAGAAACATTGCCAGATAATGGGATCAATAAAACAGTTGCGGTTATTGATTTTGGCGCCACGATGACAACTCTAACTGTACTATATAATATGCAAGCGATTTATTCGCGCGAAGAAATTTTCGGTGGACGACAATTAACGGAAGCCATTCAAAGACGATACCATCTTTCTTATGAAGATGCTGGGCGTATGAAAAAGATAGGGGGGTTGCCTGACGATTACAAGGAAGAAGTATTATATCCCTTCCGTGAATCATTAATCCCGTTGGTCAGACGATCGATGCAATTTTTTCTATCTTCTGGCCATGGTCAATCCGTGGATCATATTTTATTAGCGGGGGGCGGTGCCAATATAGATGGATTAAGTGACATGATATCAGAACGCTTATCAGCACCTTGCACGGTAGTCAATCCATTTATAAACATGTCATTATCACGATCGATTAACGAAGCTAATTTGCATCAGGATGCATCCAGTTTATTGGTGTGCTCTGGTTTAGCATTGAGAGGATTCCCTGAATATGGCACAGATTAATTTATTACCTTGGCGACAAAAAATACGTGAAGAAGCGCAGAAAGAATTTTTAATTCTTCTTGGTGCCGTAGTTGGGATAGCGTTGTTTGTTGTGGGTCTTATTTTTATTATGGTCAATGGAAAAATTTCTCGTGAACAAGCTGTGAATGCTTTTTTCAAAGATCAAACAACTATCTTAGATGGTAAAATTGCGCAAATTCAAGATATTAAAGCGCAACGTGCAGATTTAATTGCGAAACGAAAAGTGTTACAGCAATTGCAAGTGCAACGTGTTGCCGTAGTCCATTTATTAGAACAAGCAGTGTATAAAATGCCGAATGGAGTGTCATTAACCAAATTTCAAAAACAAGGAAACTTATTAACGATCGATGGCATTGCTGAATCGAATACACGTGTTTCTGAATTAATGCAAAAAATAGAACAATCTCGTTGGATCACAGATCCACAATTAACGCAAATTAAAGCGGAAGAAAATCAACAAACTGACAGTAAGATCCGTAGCTTTGAAATCACTATGACAGAGCATTTGCCGGATATTGATCAATTGAATGCAACAACGACGTCAGCGACACCTGCAACACCAACGACGCCCGCAGCTGCAACACCCGCACCAGCAGTAACAGGAGGTGCAAATGGACGTTAATGAGTTATCGCTTGATAAAATAGGAACCTTAACCGTTCCAGTACGGATTGCTATTCTAGCTGTAGTATTTGTTTTGTTATTGTTAGGCGGCTATTTAGTACTCGTTAAGCCACGATTAGCTATATTAAGTGCCGTACAAAAAGAACAAAACGATTTAAAATCAACATATCAAGTGAAGTATACAGAAGCTGCAACACTGCCTGAATATCAGAAACAATTACAAGAAATGCAAGTTATTTTACGCGGGATGTTAGCGCAATTGACTACCCCCAGCGAAATTCCGCAGTTAATTGATAGTATTTCTAAATTGGCTATTGCCAATGGCTTGGAAATTGATTTAGTAAAACCCAAAGATGAGGTCGAACGAGATTTCTATGCAGAAATGCCTATCGACATTTCTGTCACAGGAGATTATCACAGCTTAGGATTATTTATCAGTCAAGTGGGTACCTTGCAAAAAATTATTACTTTTAATGATTTTACGATTACGATTGCGCCGCCTCAAAATCAACCTAATCCTAGCAGTAGTGATGCGGATAAGCGCGCGTATTCTGTGAAAGGTTCCACGGTATTAGTGATGGATGCGACTGCCAGAACGTATCGCTATATTGATCAACCCGCAGCAACTGCGGCGAGTGCTGCCTCTGCCGCAGCAACAACGTCATCTCCTCCAGCAACGGGAGGGCATTAGAGTGTTTAGATTAAAACAATTTTCCATTGCCCTATTGAGTTTGATGATCGTTCTAACGGCTAGAGCGGATTCATCAGAAATGAAAGCAGCAAAACAATATATTTATACGATTAATCAGCAAGCGGCTCAACCAATAGAACCGTTGCCCACTTTTGTAGAACCACAACCTTATCTTTATTCTGCAGGAGCCATGCGTAGTCCTTTTGATGTGCCCAGACCGCAAACGAATAGTAGTGAAAACGCGCCTGATATGAATCGTCCCAAAGAATTTTTAGAGTCTTATGCACTAGATTCGTTACATATGGTTGGAACTTTAGAAAAAGATGGTCAAACTTGGGCATTAATCTCAACGCCGAATAATATGATTTATCGAGTTAAAATCGGCTCTCATATGGGAGAGAATTATGGCGAAGTGACAGCCATCAGTAACAGTCAAGTTGATTTACAAGAAACGGTTCCTAATGGAGTCGGCGGATGGAGTAAACGCTTTGTGAGTTTAAGCTTAAGTACAGATGCTCAAAATGGCTCCCGTAATAATGGTCCAGCGAGTTAATGCTGGAAAATTTAAAGTAAGTTGTGAATAAATTCAAGACGAGAAATCGTCATAAAGAAAGAGGGAATAGGAAAGTGAATTACATTAAACAGCAAACAGTAAGAGTGATAGCATTATTGGCCTTATTTAGCGTATGGTCATGGGCATTCGCCGCAACCAATGCTAATACCATTTCTCAAGTCGCTTATAATGTGTTAACCCCACAGCAAACACAAGTGATTTTTACTTTAAATG
>CBFGYT010000064.1:0-7431 GCA_965653065.1 uncultured bacterium
GAGAAGTATGCTGAAACTTGTCAACGAATTACGTGACCCTTACAGCAATGACGAGTCTAACTATAATAACTTAAATTCGCATTTTGAAAAGCGATTGATATATGCTCAACGCATTTAAAACCGCTCAATTTGAGCAAAATAAACGCATAAAAACCGGGTTTAAATGCCTAAAGCCCTCTTTATTAAAGAAAATTTAAAGAAAAAATTCTGTCAAAAACCGATAATTGTTAATATTTCGTTAATATTTTTGCATTATAATTAATTATATACTACAGTTAATCTAACCTAAAGGTTATTTAGTAAAGATTGGTGTAAGGCTATGAAAAGTATATTTTTAGATCCAGAACAACGGCCCGTTGAAGAATGGCCCAATAGTCTCTATATGATATGTGATGTGCCTAAAAATTTCTTGGATATGCCTATCGTTGATTTGATGGTAGAAGCTGTTTATGTCGCCCAAGAGCGCAATTTTCAAAATTCGCGCCAATACAGCGATGAAGGCAGCGGCAAACACAGCTCAAATCAATACTTTACCGGTAAATTAGCTGAGGTTAAACATCATATCGAAGTGACTTTAAACCGTTTCGATAAGATCTTTAACAAAGACCCCAATAAGCGCTATGTGCTGTTGGTGTTTAAGGTGCCCAATGATATTCCGATTAAAACGGATAAAGTATATGGGCAACGGATTAAATCGGTTAATCCAGAAGTGATTAAGCCGTTGTATTTAAAACAGATTTATTTTTGCGAGGAGAAGTAAAAATGGCGTTTGAAAACGAACACACACTAAGAACAGATTCTGAACCAGTGACTGATAATTTACGTCGATTTACTGCTAATAAATCACAGCAGATAGCAGCGATGCAAGAAAGTGAGCGTAATTTTAGACACGCTCCTGGGACAGTCCCATTTAATAATGTAGATAGCATTAACCCTAGTTTTTAATAACAACTTGTTTTAGCGAGGAGCAACAAATGGCAATTTCAGCAGCAGCAAGTTTAGGTTTATTGGCGGTTGCAGCTAAAGGTGCTGCGGTTGCAGCTCCTTTTGTAAAAGGTGCTATCATTGAAGCGACCCCTGTCGCCAAAGAGATCGCTAAAAAAGTAATTACTACATCATTACAGAGCTTTTTTCCTACTTCGAAGGAAAATTCTGATCAATCAGCTGAATCCAAGGGACAGGCGCCTAGCTCTGTCTATAAGAATACAGCATCGCCCGCAGCTTAAAATGATCTAGTCAAAGAATTCGTAGTTTAAAACCTAATTTTTAAGCTGCGCGGTTTATGTTCTCCTAGTGCCTCTGCAAGCATAGAGACAACCAGCATATTAATACTCACACCTTCGATTTTAGCTTGTTGAGTGTAGAACATCATTTAATCTTGGACTCAGCACAGATAATTTTGAACTGAGCACAGCGTTTTAACTTCACTTCGATCTACCCCCTCTCCCGCGCTAGGAACTTTGTTAATATAGTGATCCTTTTCGCGGGAGAGGGTTGGGGAGAGGGAATGGAAAAATCGCTATCTTTTTTAGCTCCGACAATATTATACTGCTATCCCTTCTTTAGATTGATTGTTATAACGATTATAGATTACTTTTCCAGTTACCGTAATCTGGCAGCAGGTCTTGCATATAGCTCAGCTGGCAGCAATTTGTCGAACCGAGACCACATCTTATCATTTGACCATCCGTGGCATGCCCTCTCCCCAACCCTCTCCCGCGAAAAGCATCGTTATACTAGTAACGCTCCTAGCGCGGGAGAGGGGGTAGATCGAAGTGAAGTTAAAGCACTGTGTTCAATTCAAGATTATCTTTGTTCAATCGAAGATTAAATGATATTCAACAAAGTTTCAGGGCGTTGTCTAATAGATTTTAGTAGTAAACAAAGAACAACGAAATATCGAAAATCGTCGATAAATTATTACTGATAGAGTTTAGAAATAGTATAAAAATCAAGTAGATATGTTATTCAGGATACTAACCCTGTTAAGAAAAGACTTAACAGGGCTAGTTAGGGCAAGGAAATTTTAGTTATGCAGCAGAAATCGCGGGTACAAGTTGCAAAGCTTTTACTGCTTCGAGCGCTTGTTGTACACATGTACCAAACCTAGACCTATCTGCAAACGGATTCAATTCTTTCTGATTCTTTATATCAGCAATCGATAAACGATGTTGGCCAATTGCAAACGCTCGTTCTTGAATACTATTCACTGAAGCTGAAGGTTTACGTGCAACCCAAGCGGTTGCCGTTGTTTCCGACTTCTTGCTAGTCTCATTATGTAGTGCATAAATATTTTCAGCAACTGTACTCATAATCTTCCCCTCAAAACTGTTTATTTATCAACAATTTGTCTAATCTCTAGGCAAATCAATAATTTATCTTTTACTATAAGGCCCATTATACAGAAGAAAGCTTAAGAAAACATTAAAGAGATTGAAATATAATAAAAAAGTTAAAGATTTTTCAATATTTTTTATGAAATATCAAATTTTAGCAAGTTTTATCTTTAGTCCAGCCATTCACAGCCTAGAATACTTAACCATTAATTTTGACAAAAGTCATACATTGTGCTACATTTAACACATGGATAAAGAAAAACCAATTTATGAATTTTCAGCTGATAAGAATCGACTCTTAATAGAAGACCGTGGTATCAGTGTTGAAGAAGTAATAGCGGCAGTAGATAATGGAGATCTGCTAGATATTATTGTGCACCATAATCAAGAAAAATATCCAAATCAAAAGATTTATATAGTGCATATTAACGGGTACGTCTATTTAGTACCCTACGTACAAAAAAGTGCTGGAATCATATTTCTTAAAACAATTTTTCCTAGCAGAAAACTCACTAAAAAATATTTAATGCAGGTAGGTGAATGATGAAGACAAAAAAAAATGTGTTTGATGTAAAACTAGATCCTGAAGAAGAAGAACTTCTTCAGTCTATTGAAAGCGGTGAATGGGACAGCGTGGCGGATATTGAAGATAAGCGTGCTATGGCCAAAGAAGCAGCGGCAAATTTTCTTCGCAAAGATGAGCGCATAACGCTTAGAGTATCTAGCGGGGATTTGCGACGTTTAAAACAAAAAGCAGCTTATAAAGGACTTCCCTATCAAACTTTCATTTCTAGCATATTGCATGAATATGCCGCTGGGCATTTTAAAGAAGTTTAATGATTAATTGAATAGTACGCTGTTTTTTTCGTAAGATCTATACTAATTTATTGGTGAATACGGACATTTTCTTAGTCTTCTCACGATTCCCTCTCCCAACCCTCTCCCGCGAAAGACATTGTTATATTAGCAAAGCTCCTAGCGCGGGAGAGGGGGCAGATCGAGGTGAACGGCGTGTTTGACACAACGGCAACGAGGCCGCGAGACGATTAGGCACAATAGTTGTCTTAGCACAGATTTTTCCATGCCCTCTCCCGCGAAAAACATTGCTATACTAGCAAAGCTGCTAGCGCGGGAGAGGGGGCAGATCGAGGTGAATGGCATGTTTGATACAACGGCAACGAGGCCGCGAGACGGTTAGGCATAACAATTAAATTAAATGATCGCCAGTTATTCCTAGATCTCTGCGTGCGCGGGTATGACAACCGATGGAACAGATAAAGTATCGCAATCGATTGCATATTTTTCACAAATCTTTTCATACCACTGCCGTCGCGATGAAGTGGCTCTTTCATACGGTGCAAATAAAGCGGCCACTTGATCGTATTGTTGTAACGCTTGTTGTAATGCAATAAGATCTTCGTTTCTCAAATTTTCTTTAGTTCCTTCGACAGTAAGCAAACGAATACGCCGTACCATAATTTCTTTCATGGCAATGTTTTCCGGCGTAGGATCTTTGACACAAATACCATAAATGCCTTGCAAATAGTCTTGCCATTCATTTTCTAATAAGACATCTATCATTGCTTGATTCAGCGTATTGTCTGATAAAATATATTCCCTTAACACATCATCAAAGGCATTCAATTGACGTAGTGTGGCGACATAGCGTTGTTTGAAATCGTCTTCTACTGCAGTCGCTATTTGTGATAACGACATATAGCGCTGCCACGTTGTTAGGTCTTGCAATAACAAAGCATGTCGTGGCGGATAATAAAGAATTTCTTGATTACACCATGCGGTTTCTACTATTACAGAGTGAATGGCGCTACTTTCGCGCCAGACATAAGACTGTTGCGGCATACAATTTGCCGCAATATAAGAAAAAAACTCATCGCTTTCGATATCAGCGCTTGTTAATAATTGCTCTAAGCTACAATACTGTAACTGTAGATACTGACGATTGTTATCGCAGTTTGCCGCTATTTCATCAACTATTGTCGCCTTTGTTATTTCCATCGCCATGGTCACTATTATCCTTATCCTTGTTTACGCTAAATAATAATTGTCCTATCATTTGTTCTAACATGATAGCCGAATGCGTTTCATCAATGTTATCCCCTTCTTTTAAGAAATGATCATCAAATCCGGGAGAAATAGAAATATAGTTTGCACCTAATAACCCTGCAGTAACAATACTGGCAGCACTGTCTTTAGGAATATAATCGGCGTTTTTATTCATACGCAAAGTCACTGTGGCACGATACGTCTTAGGATCTAAAATAATACTGGCCACTTGCCCTACTTTAACGCCCGCCACGGTCACCGGCGCACGTACTTTTAAATCACCGATATTATCAAATTGGGCTTTAACATCATAACTATTATCCCCTTGATACGTCGTCAAATCACTGACTTGAAATGCCAACATCAATAAGCCTGCAATTGCTAATAAAATAAAAAAACCGACTATGGTTTCAAGCCATTTTTGTTCCACGTTACCATCCCCCCATCATCATTGCTGTCAATACAAAATCTAACCCTAATACCATTAAAGACGAATACACTACCGTGCGTGTTGTGGCATGACTAATGCCTTCAGCCGTCGGTGTGGCCGCTGCACCTTGATAAACAGCCATCCATGTAATCACAACGCCGAATACCGCACTTTTAAGAATACCATTGATCACGTCTAAACGAAAATCAACACTGGCTTGCATATTACTCCAAAACGCACCTGCATCTACACCTAACCATTTCACACCAATTAAATCACCGCCCCAAATGGCTACGGCACAAAAGATAATCGTTAATAATGGCATGCTAATAAAACCACCTAATAAACGAGGCAGCATGATACGTCCTAAAGGATCAACCCCCATCATTTCCATCGCACTTAATTGTTCAGTCGCTTTCATCAACCCAATTTCTGCGGTCAATGCAGAACCTGCACGGCCAGCAAATAATAATGCCGTCACTACGGGGCCTAATTCTCGTACCACACTTAAGGCCACCATTTGTCCCAATTCACTGGTGACACTGAATTTATTTAAGATATTAAATCCTTGTAAGCCTACCACCATGCCAATAAACAAACCGGAAACTATAATAATAGGCAGAGATAACACGCCAGAATTAAATAAGGTGTAAGCCAGTAAATGTAATCCTTTGCCAGGTCTCGGTTTACGCCACACGGAACGTGCAAGAAAAAAACCAGAGCGACCTAATTCATTACATACACCAATACCGACGCGCCCTACTCGTTGTACGAAACCTATCAATTCGTTTCTCCTTCTATTCCGAACAAATCGGCGCTGAATTCTTTAGCGGGATAATGAAATGGCACAATACCATCGGCCAGACCATGCATAAATTGTTTGACATGCGGATTGGGATCGGTCGCTAATTCATTAGGACTACCCGCTCCTACAATTCCCCCGCCGGCAATGACATAAATATAATCGGCAATGCTGGCCGTTTCCGGAACGTCATGTGACACAATCACTGTTGTTAAATTTAAAATAGAATTTAATTCTTTGATTAACTTAACCAATACGCCCATTAAAATAGGATCTTGGCCGGTAAAAGGTTCGTCATAGAGAACCAACATAGGATCTAAAGCAATCGCACGCGCTAAAGCCACGCGTCTTGCCATACCGCCGGATAATTCACTAGGATATAAATCGCGTGCGCCTCGTAAGCCCACTGCTTCTAATTTTAAAAGCACAATGTCGCGGATCATCGATTCTGGCAAACGTGTATGTTCGCGCAAAGGGAACGCTACGTTTTCATACACCGTTAAATGTGTGAATAAGGCGCCATTTTGAAATAGCATGCCCATTTTGCGCCTTAGTTTGTATAATTCTTTTTGTGGCAATGTATTGACACAGTGATCGCCAAAATAAACTTTGCCCTTAGACGGCTTTAATTGACCGGTTAATAATCGTAATAAAGTGGTTTTACCGGTACCGCTAGGGCCCATGATGGCTGTCACTTTACCCTGTTCAATATTTAAGCTGACCTTGTCAAAAATAATTCGATTGCCATGCTTAAAAGTGACATTTTCAACTCGAAGTAATGCATCGGACATCAGATATTCCTAAAACTCATTAGTGGCCCAATTGTATACTAGCTTTACTCATTAGACAATGCTGTCATGGTACCCTCTAACTCGACTTCGGTTAAAACATGCCCAGCCATTGCTTCTTGTAGATCGGCATCAGAACTTCCGGCCGGCAAAACCAACATAGAGTCTAGCGCTGCTATATATAATTGATATCTATGTGTGCCGGACCCAACCGGTGGACACGGGCCTTGATAACTCGTATTACCCCAGCTATTCGCACCCAGCGTTCCTATAGAAGTACCCGCTTCTAATGCATTGAGATCCGCCGGAATATTCCACAGCAGCCAATGAAACCAAAGACCTGTAGGCGCATCGGGATCTTGTAAAATCACTGCAAAGCTTTGTGTGCCTTCAGGCGCATTCTGCCATTGTATGGGTGGCGAATTGTTTTTTCCTTTGCAGGTGTAAAGCAAATTAATTTGTCCTGTGGGATCAATTAAATCTGAAGTGGCTGTTAATGCCATTGCTTTGATTGTAATGGAGAGTAATAGGATGAGGGTTATTTTCCATAAGTTGTATGTCATAAGATTTTCCTTAATAACTGTAGACTACTTATATTCATCATATTCCAAAGTTCACAGTCTTTTTCATATTGCTGTGAATTGTCATCCCCGCGCACGCGAGGATCCAGGAATAACCAACGACTTGTGTTACGTTCACTGGATCCCCGCGTGCGCGGGGATGACAGCTAATACCTCTTTCACAAACCCAATCGTAATCCGCTTTTTTTGTTGCAAAGACAGTTGATCTAACTTATCTAACATTTGCAGCAACATCCCTAAATCGCGCTGATAATGATTCAATAAAAAAGTAAGCACTTCTGTTTGAATGATGATACCACGCTCTTTAGCGCGTGCTCGTAATACCGTTAACCTTTCGTCTTCGGACAACACTTGCAAATGAAACACTTGTCCCCAGCTCAAACGAGACTGTAAATCCGGCAAAACACAATTTAATCCACGCGCTGAAACA
>CBFGYT010000065.1:0-7403 GCA_965653065.1 uncultured bacterium
AATATCATCGATACACAATACTTGCAATTGCGCAACCTCTTGCAAAATCTCTGGCGTCAGGTCGTTTACTTGTTGTAATGGCAAGTACATGACACTTTTTCCTTCTGCATACGCTTTATCACAGATAGCTTGCAATAAATGCGTGCGGCCGCTGCCACTTCTACCCCATAAATAAATACTACTTTTTTTCAACCATAAATCAGTTTGCAAGTAATTCACAATACTTTCATTTTCGCCAGCATAAAAATTAGCAAATATCATATGCGAGCGCAGTTGTAATCCTTGTAAAACCAATTGCGTCACTTGTTACCCTCGGACAGTGTTGATGTAGTATAGAGACTACTTTGAATATAGCGATCGCGTGTATAGCGTACAAATACCATAATCACTGCAGCAACAGGCAATGCTAATAGGATCCCAAAAAAGCCAAATAAACTGCCACCAGCTAATACCGCAAAAATGACCGCGACTGGATGGAGGTGAATTCTATCGCCAACAAAGTAAGGCGTCAGCAAAGAACCTTCTATACTTTGTGAAATAATGAAAACCACTGCCACATACATTAAATGTATCCAATCATGGTATTGGAAAAAAGCGGCGATGAGCGCACTGCTAATACCGACAATAAACCCTAAGTAAGGAACTATGCTTAAAATACCGGAGATAACACCAATTAATAAGCCCCAATTTACGCCAACAATACTTAAGCCTACACTATACAAAATCCCGAGGCCTATCATGACCAGCAATTGACCGCGCAAAAAGCCACTTAACACCGCATCGCATTCTTTTAATAATTTAACCGTAATTCCCTCTATACGCCTAGGAATGAGTTGATGAATGGCTTGTAATAATTTGTCCCAATCGCGTAATAAATAAAATAATACCACCGGCACTAATAATAAACTGGTGAAAAATCCAATAATCGCTAAACTAGAACCGGCAAAGGTTTTCAAAATTCCCGGAATATATTGCCCTGCTTGTTGCCAATGTTGTTGTACGGCTGTTTGCCAATTGGCAGAATTGGCTATACTCAATGTATCCGCATTAAAGTTAAAGTGCTCTTGCAGCCAAGGTAAAATGAATTGCTCTGCTTTATTTATCATAACAGGAAGGGCTTGCACTAGATTGATGATTTGCCCTTCCAACGCCGGAATTAAAAACATTAAGGCAATCGTAAACAAACTAAATAAAATTAAAAATACAATGACTACGCTAACCGTTCTGCCAAGATGACATCGTTGCAGTAACATCACCCAGGAATTCGTTAAGTACGCCAGTATTGCCGCCACTAAAAAAGGAGTTAATACGGCAGAAATGCTGTAAATAAAATAAATGACTATGGCGCTAGCGAGTAAAATCATCCATTTTCTAGTGTCCGTCATGCTCATCTCCTTTTGCACTAAACGCGCGCCAACCCCAAACCCAAATATAATGTATCATACTACTCAATGTTGTAATAAATACAATATAAACTAAGATTTGGATCCATGTTACACTAAAAACATTATAACTATAATGCCATAAAGTAACGATAACTAAAATAATTTGAAAAAATGTATTGGTTTTACTGATTAAGCTGGGTTTAAATTCATATTGGCCAATTAAAAAGTGATAACAAACCCCACCGGTCACAATTACCACATCGCGGGTTAAGACCAAAGCTAACAACCACACGGGCAATATGTCTAGATACGTTAATACTAAATAACTACTGACCATTAACAATTTATCTGCCAGTGGATCGACCATAGCGCCCCAGCGACTGATCCATTGAAATCGACGTGCTAAATAGCCATCTATCGCATCGGTTAATCCCGCCACTAAAAATAAACAAAAAGCCAATTGATAGTTACGCATGAGTAAACCGACCACAATAGGACCGACTAACAGTAAGCGAAAGACGGTTATGATGTTTGGTATATACGCTGGATTCATAGTACCCACTGATAAGTTAATACATCTTGATTGTCTGCAGAACCACTGTCTGGGTTTTGTATTTTAGCTAAAGTATGCATTTGGTCTGCAATCGCTTGCTGCAATGCAGGGCTGCCCCCTTGGCAGACAATCGTTAATAACGCTTCATTAGGAGACAATTCCGTGACATCAACTTGTTGCACACCCGGCAATTGCTGTAAATTGCTTTTAATACCGTCTAGCACTGATAAATCACTAATACCATAAATGGCTAATTGCACCGGTGCGGCTGCCGCACCGACCTCTGTAGTAGCAGTTGTCACTGTAGGAATAGGCTGTTGCGCCATTAGAGAGGCCAACTGTGCTATTCCACCTTGCAAGGCATCGTCAGCATCATTGGCGGTAAATGACCAGGTCGTGATTTTGGTTTTTGTTTTTAAACTCCATTGGCTAGTCCACAATGCGCCATCACCCACACCTTTACTTAAGCGTATTAACAAAACAGTTTCATGAGGATATCGTTTGGATGCCGTATCAATTACGCTCCAATCGCTATTCCACACCTGATCAAACGTCAGAACATTTAAGTCCGTTAAATCCAATAATGGCCATTCTAATTTTAAACCACGAGTATCAGCGGCCGTATCCAGACTATGTGCGTAAGTCGATTGGGAACTACTGCCCACCAAGTGTTGCTCAGAATCGTTTTGTATGGCTAACCAAACCAATAATTGCTGGGGTTGCGTCGCATTCAGTGCGGGAGTTTTCCCTTTTGCTTTCAAGGCTTGATTAATGGCATTCGGATCAAAATCAATCTGTACGACTAGTGGCGCGGTCGGCGAAGAACTATATTGATAACTTAACATCCAATCGGGCGCATGGCTAAGCGTCTCTTTCCAAGCAGGATTGTTGCTGATATCTTGTTCGCCTGTCATTCTAGACAACACCTGTGCTAAGCCGACTTTGATTTCATCGGCGCTAGGGCTACTTTCAGCAGTCACTATAGGTAATTGTGCCTGATAAGGGCTGGGACTGTCGGCATAAAGACCGCTAGCAAAAGACAATAATAGGAAAAATAGTGAAATTAAGCCGATATAGAACTTGTTCATTTTAGTACCAATCATAAACAATAATGGATTCATGTCTATGATTTTACACCTTTTGACAAATGACAGCAATTCTATTGTGAGCTAGCCACTTTTCAAAATACGCATATTCATCTTTTGCCAACTTATATAATTCCTTATAGATTCATTGATTAATTCAATGGATGTGTGATATATTCTTATTTAATTAAAAAGCTAAAAAATAAAACTCATTTCGGAGGTAAGCATGGCAGCAAGAAACATCAATGAATACATACAAAAAAAATCTGTATTTGATATAGTATTTGAAGGGGATCCGTGTGGAGGAAGAACCTCTTTAATCAATAGATTTGCTGATGATACTTTTACTGAGATATATTCTATCTTACATCCTGATATAGATTATAAATTGAAAACTGTAGAGGTCTTAAATCAAACCATTAAATTACGTCTTTGGGATCTGAAAAAAACAAAGCCTTTTCATACTCGAGATAGATATAGATCACAGCCTGATGCCGCCGTCATTGTTTTTGACATTAGCGATCCAGTAACTTTTTCTAATGTTACAAACTACCTTAATGATTTAAAAAGAGCTTACTCTACAGACCGTATCATAATATTAGTCGGTACTAAGTGCGATTTAGAGGATGCGCGAGCGGTGTCTTATGATGCGGCGAAAACATTTGCGGAAAAACAAGGTATCACTTATATTGAAACCAGCGCAAAAGAAGCTACAAACGTAGACAGATTATTTTACGGTTTGGCGGAACAACTTTTAAAGATATATGATCCAACCTGTAGTAATGGATCAAATGAAGTTTTACTTCAAGAGGATGCGCTATTAAGAATTTTAGACTTACCCAATGAGATGTTATTACACATTGCAAAATATTTAAATTTGTTTTGGAGTGAATTATTAAAACTGTCTCACGTATCTAAAAAATTCTATGATGCATTTAGTGACGATTATTTGTGGCAACCATTGCTTAATAATTTTTTCCCTAACCAGGGAGTTGAGAATAACTTTAAGAATAGCTTCTTAGAAAAGATTAAATATCTATATTTAAAAGCACCTTTCTTGTATGGGGCTATTTTGGATACTCATGCAGCAGTAAGAGAGGACTTAGTGTTTATGCTTGCGCTATTAAAAACCGGGGTTTGGGCGAAAATAGCATTGAAATACGCTCACCCAACCTTAAAGGCTAACTATAAGTTTATGCTAGAGGCAGTGTGTCAAAACATCAATGCGCTGCAAGACGCTGCACCAGAATTACAAGGCGATCCTGTTTTAAAAACCATTTGTACAATTCAAGATCGTGAAAAGCGTGCTAAAGCTTGTCATAAATATTATAACCACATCAAAGAGGTTACAGCAAATCGAAGCGAAAGCACCCCGGGGTTTTGGCGTATGGGTGTTTTTCGTATGAGTCATAGTCATTCTTCTGCAAATATGTATGAAGGCAGTTCTTCATCAAGCATGAATTGTAATCAACGATCTTATTTTGCTGCGCATAGAAAATGAAGCAATAAGCATATGACGTGAAGCATTATACTTAAGTTTTAAATCATCTACTCTTCTTCAAAAATCATTTTGCTCGATAATCCATTTTCTTCCATAATGGTTCTTAAGGCTTTCAATGCTTCTACTTGAATTTGTCGTACGCGTTCGCGTGTTAAGCCAATTTTACGACCCACTTCTTCGAGCGTCGCTTTTTCTTGGCCTTGCAATCCAAAACGATAGGCCAATACTTGGCTTTGCTTTTCGGGCAATTGCTGTAACCAATTTTCAATATTCTCGCGTAAATTATCATCTAACAAGACTTCGGCAGGATCGATATTATTAGTATCTGCGAGTGTTTCTAATAAACTTTTGTCGGTTTCTTTACCGATAGGTACGTCAACCGATGTGATTTTTTCATCTAAACTCAACATATGTTTAACATCTTCCACCGGTTTATCGAGCATTTCTGCAATTTCTTCTGGTGTGGGGGGATGATCTAAGGTTTGTGTTAATACTCGTGCTGCGCGTAAATATACATTCAATTCTTTCACCACATGAATAGGTAAGCGAATGGTACGCGTTTGATTCATAATAGCCCGTTCAATCGTTTGGCGGATCCACCAAGTGGCATAGGTTGAAAAACGAAAGCCTCGTTCTGGATCAAATTTTTCAACCGCACGAATTAACCCTAAGTTACCTTCTTCAATTAAATCTAGTAAGGCTAAACCCCGATTGATGTATCGTCTGGCAATTTTTACCACTAAACGCAAATTACTCTCTATCATGCGCCGTCTAGAATTGGCGTCACCTTTTAACGCCAAGCGTGCAAAATAAATTTCTTCTTCTGCGCTCAGCAATGGCGTAAATCCAATTTCGCCTAAATACATTTGTGTCGCATCTAATGCTTTGGCGGATAAATGAAATTGCCTCGCCGGTGCTTTTTCTTCAACTTCTTCGCTAGCGGCCTCTTCTCGTTCCACATCATCATCAAATAAAAACTCTTCTGGATAAGCACCCTCTTCCATTTCATCGTCAGCCAATTGTGCCACATCTTCTTCTAAAGCAAGTTCGTCTCCTTCTTCTAATTGTGTTGCGACTTTTTTAGAAGCTGTTAGTTTTGTTTTTTCACGTTCTTGAGATGTGAGATCAGTCTTATCTTGCATAGCCTTGGCCTTAATGGGTTTAATTGAATTTGATTTAACGGGTGATGATTTAGTTGCTTTTGTGGTAGTCGCCGCTGACTTAGTCGTTGCTGACTTTTTCACGATAGCCACTTTAGTCGGCGTTACTGCTTTTTTTGTTACTTTCGTAGATGTAGTTTTTTCTTTAACAGAAGTCGCCGCTTTTTTGGCAACAACTTTTTTAATCGTACTGCTTTTCGTTGGTGTTGTTTTCTTCTTCGTTGCAGTTGATTTTGTTGTCGCTACCGGTTTTTTAGCTGCGTTACTTGCCTGACTCGCAGGTTTTTTAGCGACTGTAGCCGATTTTGTCTTCACAGTCGCTGTTGTTTTTTTCGTTGCGGGAGTTGCTTTTTTCTTCGTGGTCGTAGTCTTTGTCTTCGAAGTAGACGACGTTTTAGAACGAGATGTTACTTTCTTTGTAGCCACCTTAAACTCCTTGTGTAAACTGTTTCCCTGCTAAGTCAAGAAAAACTTCAATCCCAAATCAACGTTATTGGTTTTATAATCAGGAATATGGTTATTAGAGGGTACTAACATAGCATCCATATAACGATACTCTAAATCTAATTCGACCGCACGATTAAATGCATAAGAGATACCACCTAAAGCTTGTACTGTGAAAGCACCTTTCCAAGTATCGGTATCAGGAGAATCATGGACATGATAATTATAATTGATACCTGAGCCACCTGCACCTACACCACCAAACACACCTAATCCTGATTGGCTACGTATATTTAAAATTGCATTGAGTAACCCGGTATAACTGGTAGTATGACCACTGATAGATTGATCAAATGAAGGTGTTCCTGGTATATCAATAGTCGCTTTATCAGCAGGATTATTGGCCGCATTAAATTCAGCTTCTAAACGTAACAGCTTATAATCATAGCCTAAAGTAATCCCACCATTGTAGCCTGTACTACTTTTTAATGTTGCCTTACCCGTTACATTTTCGAAATTAGGGAAAAGCCAACTTTGGGTAGTTTGTGTGAACTCTTGATCATTTAACCAAGTCGCGCCGCCTTCTAGTCCCAAATAAAATCCTGTGTGGTCATTGGTCCAAGTTTGATTAGGGTTTGAAACCACGGAACCCGCTGCAGGCGCATTGTCTTCATCCCAACTGCCAGCGTAAGTGACAGTGGCACCCAATAAGCAACAGAGCGCTAAAGTAGTAACTTTATAATGTGAGGTATTCATAGTCATTTTTTCCATAAATTATTGTAAAACAATATCATACTGGCTTTTTACAGACAGGTAAAGTACTGTTAGAAAATAATATTGAGTTTAAAGAAAAAGCGTTTAAATTGAGATCATATGGAAAAAAGGTTTATGTAAAAGGGTTGTTTAGATAAAGTTTTCGTTCATAGATTACACATTTTTGGATGCTGAGTATATCGATAACTATACTTTGAAATGCGAACTTAAATTACGATAGTTGGGATCCGTCATTGCGAGGAGCGCAGCGACGGCTATCATGCTTAGTGATAATCTAACCGTTCACAGTAGAATGGCTGTTTTTTTAAACAGGCTACTCCTGCATCTTCGCTTTATCTAAAATAAAGCCGGCGAATTCTTTAGCGTCATAATCGGCTACTTGAATGGCTTCTTGCCTATAAAGCTCTCTCTGTTGCAACTGCGCTGCTTCTTCTTGCGTTAAAACTCCCTCTTTTTGCGCTAAGTTAATTTTATCTTGCCAAGAATAGCTGGGATCCGATA
>CBFGYT010000066.1:0-7364 GCA_965653065.1 uncultured bacterium
AAGTGTTATTAGCCATTAAAGCACACAAGCCATCGCGTATTATTTGTGTTTTTGGGTGTGGTGGTGATCGCGACAAAGGCAAAAGACCTTTCATGGGGAAAATTGCTGAAACCTACAGCGATTACTGCATCATTACCAATGATAATCCTCGCCATGAAAAACCCATGCGTATTGCTGAAGAAATTATTGCGGGGATGACACAAAAAACAGCGCGCAACATTATTTTAGATCGTAAAGAAGCGATTTATGAAGGCATACAAATCGCTAAACCCAATGACATTGTATTAATTGCCGGTAAAGGACATGAAACGTATCAACAAATCGGCGATGTGAAATATCCCATGAGCGATGTTGAAATGGCAACAGACATTTTAAAAGGAATAGGAGTATAGTGTGGCACAATTTAAATTATCAGAATTAGTCAAACCCTTACAAGCGAATCATATTGGCAAAGAAGCTGTTTTTAGTCATGCGAGTATAGATTCTCGAACGATTAAAGCCGGCGATTTATTTGTAGCGATTAAGGGTCCTAATTTCGATGGCCATGATTTTATGCGCAGTGCCGAAGAAAATGGTGCCGTGGCTGTTCTGGTAGATAAAGAAGTCACCACATCGCTACCACAATTGCGCGTAAAAGATACGCGCATTGCTTTAGGGCAATTGGGTGCTTTGCGTCGTGCGCAATTAGCCGATCTGCCTTTAATTGCTGTTACTGGGAGCTGTGGTAAAACAACAACCAAAACCATGATGGCTGCTATTTTGCGACAACGGGGCGAAACCTTAGCAACAGAAGGCACTTTGAATAATGATTATGGCGTACCCTTAACCTTATTGCGCTTGCAAGAACAACACGATTATGCCGTTATTGAAATGGGTGCTAATCATTTTGGAGAAATTGATTATTTGACACAAATGGCTAAACCCAATGTGGCGATCATTACCAATGCAGGGCCCGTACATTTAGAAGGATTTGGCAATGTCTATGGAGTTGCGCAAGCTAAGGGTGAAATTTTTAGAGGATTGATCCCTACGGGAACAGCGATATTAAATGCCGATGATACACATTTTGGCTATTGGCAACAATTGGTATTTGAGCGTAAACAAGTTTCTTTTGGTGAAAGTGATAAGGCCGATTATCGTGCTGTCGATGTCAAACTAAATGACAATCATCGCTATTCTTTTCGTTTATGCTGTCCACAAGGTGAAATAGAAATTACGCTGCCTTTATTAGGACGTCATAATGTATTGAATGCGGTTGCGGCAGCAGCAGCGACTGCACAAGTGGGCGCTACTTTGACAGATATTAAGCAAGGATTAGAGGCTGTAGAGGCCGTCAATAAACGCTTAAATGAATATCGCGGTAAACATAATGAAATTATCATCGACGATACGTATAACGCCAATCCTGCAGGCATTGCGGCAGCACTCGCTGTGTTAATGCAATATCCCGGAAAACACATTATGGTCTTAGGTAGTATGGGAGAGTTAGGGGATTTAACCGCAGATTACCATTATGCGTTAGGGCAAACCATTCGTGATATGGGCGTAGATAGCTTATTTGCTGTCGGGGAATTAACGTTGCATACCGTAAATGCCTTTGGCAATAATGCGTATCATTTTAATGATCAACAAAGTTTAATGGAACGATTAACTCCTTTGTTAAATCAAGAAGTCACATTGCTGGTGAAAGGATCGCGTTTTATGAAAATGGAAAATATCGTACAACAATTAATCGTCAAATAGGAAAAAGAAATGATAGAGTTATTGGGACGATGGCTTGCGCATTATTATCACGGCTTTAATCTGCTACAGTATTTAACCTTACGTACCTTATTAGCTTCACTGACGTCACTCATTTTATCATTATGGCTAGGACCTAAAATGATTGCATATTTGCAGCGCTTGCAAATAGGGCAAGCAGTGCGTGATGATGGTCCTAAAACGCATTTATCGAAATCCGGTACGCCGACTATGGGCGGCGCATTGATTGTATTGGCTATTACTATCACTACATTACTGTGGACGGATCTGTCTAATTTATATATTTGGTTTGTATTGATCGTATTATGTGGCTTTGCAGCGATTGGTTGGGTCGATGATCATCGTAAAGTTGTAATGAAAAACAGTAAAGGATTACCAGCGCGTTATAAATACTTATGGCAATCTATCTTAGGATTGGGTGTTGCTATTGGATTATATGTTACAGCGCACGATCCTCTGCAAACGGCATTATATGTCCCTTTTATTAAAGAAATTCATCCGGCATTAGGCATAGGATTTATCGTATTGGCTTATTTTGTTATCGTTGGCTCTAGCAATGCCGTTAATTTAACAGATGGATTAGATGGCTTAGCAATATTGCCCATAGTGTTAGTCGGCGGTGGCTTAGGCATTTTTGCTTATTTGATGGGAAATGCGCAATTTGCAACGTATTTACATATTCCTTATTTACCGGGAGTAGGGGAATTAGCGGTATTTTGTGGTGCGATTGTAGGCGCTGGCTTTGGTTTCTTATGGTTTAACAGTTATCCTGCACAAGTATTTATGGGTGACGTAGGTGCATTATCACTCGGTGCTGCTTTAGGCTGTGTTGCGGTGATGGTGCGACAAGAAATTGTATTATTTATTATGGGTGGCATATTTGTTGCAGAAACCGTATCGGTTATTCTACAAGTGGGCTATTTTAAAATGACCAGACGGCGTATATTTTTAATGGCGCCTTTGCATCATCACTTTGAATTAAAAGGATGGCCTGAGCCTAAAGTTATTGTTCGCTTTTGGATCATTACGGTCGTATTAGTATTGTGTGGTTTGTTAACTTTGAAGGTGCGCTAACGTGTCATTAAACAATACACTGCATATGGTTGTGGGCTTGGGGCAAACGGGAATATCGGTCATAGAATTTTTACAAGCACAAAATGCACATTGGTGTGCGGTTGATACGCGACAAGATCCACCCGATCTTGCCGCATTACAACAGCGATTCCCGAAACAAAAGATTGAATCTGGACCTTTAACAATAGAACAATTTAAAGATGTTGACAGCATTATTTTAAGTCCTGGGATTTCCCCACACGAACCAGTCCTTGCTACTTTACAACAGAAAGGGATCCCCATTATAGGGGATATTGAATTATTCGCGCGATTTCATCAAGGGCGTACTATTGGTATTACTGGCTCGAATGCTAAATCTACTGTCACAACATTAGTAGCACAAATGGTGGAAACTGCGGGCGCTTCTATGCGCATGGGGGGTAATATTGGTATTCCAGCATTATCGCTGTTACCCGATACAGAAGATATTACGCATGTATTAGAGTTATCAAGCTTTCAATTGGATACAACACAATCGTTGCGTTTAGAAGTAGCGAGTATTCTCAATATCAGTGAAGATCATTTAGATCGTTATGAAACTATGGAAGCTTATATTGCTGCCAAACAACAAATTTATCGGCAAGCACGTTTTATTGTGGTGAATCGTGATGATATAAATACTTATCCTAAAGAGGGTCAGCCTATTCACACCAGTTTTGGTTTATCTACGCCCAAAGAAAATGAATTTGGCTTAATTATTCAGGATCAAGAAACTTATTTAGCGTATGGCGAAGAATTATTATTGAATGTCAGTGAAATGCCTTTACAGGGGCGACATAATTGGAGTAATGCATTGGCAGCATTGGCCATAGGGCATTGCCTAGAGTTGCCGTGGCATGCTATGGTGACTGTATTACGTACCTTTAAGGGATTGCCGCATCGTTGTCAAATTGTGACTAGGAAAAATGATGTGGTATGGTATAATGATTCTAAAGGAACGAATGTGGGCGCAACGTTGGCAGCTATTGCCGGATTACACATTCCGAATCAAAAACAATTGATTTTAATTGCGGGTGGGATAGGCAAAGGTGCCGATTTTTCTCCTTTGCGAGAAGCTATTGAAGAAAGCGTTAAATTGACTATATTGTTTGGTCAAGATAAAGCGATTATCAAACAGGCGCTAACAGGTAACAGTGAGATTATTGAAGTGGCTGATTTACCCGCAGCGATTACATTGGCTAATCAACGCGCAAAAGCGGGCGATATCGTATTGTTTTCGCCGGCGTGTGCTAGTTTTGATATGTTTCAGAATTATGCACATCGCGGAGAATTGTATTGTAAGTGGGTGTTAGATCTTAACTGATCATCGATATAATAAGGAAGTAGTTATGAATAACAGGATGTTTCGCAAAAAAGTAATCGTCAGTGCCGATGAAGATGCCATGATGCCGCATCAACATTTACGGCGTTGTTTGAGTGCATTGGATCTCACTTTATTGGGGATTGGCGCCATTATCGGTGCGGGTATTTTTATTTTAACTGGCTTAGCCGCCGCCACGCGCGCGGGTCCTGCTATTATCATTTCTTTCATAGTGTCTGGATTTGCTTGTGGGTTTTCTGCCTTATCGTATGCAGAATTAGCGTCTACCATTGGCGGATGTGGTAGCGCATATGGTTATGCTTATGCTGGGTTTGGTGAAATCTTCGCCTGGATTATCGGTTGGGATTTAATATTAGAATATGGTGTGGCGTGTGCTGCGGTTGCTATTGGTTGGTCTGCCTATTTTAATAAAATGCTGTCTATCTTTAATTTAAGTATTCCACAACAATTTTTAACGGCACCTTTTGCAGGAGGCATTTGTGATGTGCCTGCATTTGTCATCATGATGCTCATTTCTTTTTTATTAGTATTAGGTGTTAAAGCAAGCGCGCGTGTGAATGCCATTGTCGTCGCCATAAAATTAATTACCATTGCCGTTTTTATTGCGATCACGGCACGATATGTTAATTTTGGAAATTGGACTGATTTCATGCCATTTGGCTGGAGTGGTGTGATGAGTGGGGCAGCGATGATTTTCTTTGCCTATATTGGATTTGATGCCGTGTCTACCACTGCCGAAGAATCTATCAATCCTAAGCGAGACTTGCCCATAGGAATTATCTCATCGCTCATTGTGTGTACCGTGATTTATATTTTAGTATCGGGATTATTAACTTTAGTGGCGCCTTACAGCAGCTTAAATACTGCTTCTCCGGTGGCCGATGTATTAGTACGCTTAGGGCATGCTATGGCGGGTAGCTTAATTTCAGTCGGCGCTTTAGCCGGATTAACGACTGTGATTTTAGTGATGTTTTATGGCATGAGTCGTATCACTTATGCAATGTCTAGAGATCATTTATTACCGCCGGTATTAACGCGCTTGCATCCTAAATTTAACACGCCAACGCGCATTTTATTAATAGCTGGCTTTGTGATTGCGGTCACAGCAGCTACCCTACCTATAGGGGATATTGCTGAGTTAGTGAATATTGGTACGCTAGCCGCATTTATCATGGTGAATGTAGGCGTCATCGTCTTGCGTCGTACGCAACCCAATGTGCCTAGACCGTTTCGTACGCCCTTTGGGATGACTTTACCCGTATTAGGGATCGCCTTTTGTTTATACTTAATGCTGAGTTTACCGTGGGTAACTTGGGTGCGATTCTTTGTTTGGCTTGCCATTGGTTTAGGCATTTATAGTATGGAATTATGGCGCGGTAAGAAGAGTACGGCTTAATTAAGTTTTTAAACATATACCTAATTCACTTCAAGATGTGAACTTGGGTTAGCTTTGTTGTACATTGTCATCCCCGCGCACGCGGGGATCCAGGAATAACTCACGAATTGTGCTACTTTCACTGCCCCCATTTTCACGGGGGTGACAATACCCGCGTGCGCGGGGATGACGGTACGTAGATATAATAACCGAACTTCGCATTTTGAAGTGCATTGGGTATAGATCCATATTCTTTTAAACTCAAATAAGTTCGCTAATACTCATACTAAAAAAGCGTTCTAGCGGTATTCCTTGCCCACCGATCTGCAGTATTTTTTGTGGGTGAAATTCATGAGCAAATGCATTTATCGCCGCTGTTTTAGCCAATCCCTGTGTTTTGACTTCTAAGGCGATAATAGTATTTCCTTTTTGTAAAATGAAATCCACTTCATCATCACCACGACGCCAATAAAATAATTGAATAGAAGTACCTACAATTTGGTTTAATAAATAGGCGCCTACTGCAGACTCAACCAATTGTCCCCAATAAGCAGGATCTTGTTTAGCCTCTATAAAATGATAATCGCTTTGCGCGCTTAAAAAAGCGGTATTATAAACTTGAAATTTCGGGCTAGATCCACGCTTGCGCACCACTTCACCTGCATATTTTTCTAAGCCAGCCAACATGTTTGCTTGGTCGAGTAGTCTTAAATAGTGCGCCAAGGTGGTGGTATTGCCTGCATCTTGTAGTTGGCCTAACATTTTTTGATAGGATAATAATTTTGCTGAATAACGGCAACCCAATTGAAATAAACGACGTAATAGAGCAGGTTTATCAACACGCACCATCAATAAAATGTCACGTGATAAAGTGGTTTCTATCAGTGAATCTTTAATATAACGTGCCCAACGATCTTCATCGTTAATCAATTGCGCTGCACCAGGATAGCCACCGAAATAAATATATTGTTCAAGAGTCCATGAAAAAGCTTGCTGCATTTCTAAAAAACTCCAATGTGTTGCATGCAAGACTTCAAAGCGACCCGCTAAACTTTCGCTTAAACCTTGCTGCAATAGCAGCGGTGCTGATCCCAAGAGTACAACCTTGATGGGGTAAGCTTGAAGCGTATCTTCATCCCATAATTCTTTAACCCATTTAGACCAATCAGGAACTTTTTGTATTTCATCAATGACCAATAAAACGGCTTGTTTTTCAATTTGTGCCATTTGTCTGGCGCTATGCCAGTGCTGTACCAACCAAGTTGCGGCTTGTAATCCCGGCTCATCTGCGCTGATATAATGTGTTTTACCAGGAAATTCAGGTAATAATTGTCTGATTAGCGTGGTTTTACCTACTTGTCTTGGGCCTGCTAATACTTGAATAAAATGCCTAGGCTCTAAAATTCTTTCTTTAAGTGATTGAAAAATAGGCCTTTTATAACTATCCATCTAATGCCTCTAAAGTTACTCAACATATTGAGTAATTTTACTCAATATGTTGAGTAATTTCAACTGATAAACAAATTTTTTTTGCACTAATAGCAAGGTAGATTAGTTAATTTGGCATTTATATTGCTGACGATAGGGGTTTATGGTGGGTGAGTACATTCTAAGAACAACCGTATCTTACTATTTAGGTAAGATACGGTATAGGCTTGTTTTAATTATTTGCTCATACTGAGCTTGGTTGCGTCTACCTTAACAAAAACTCAATATTAGGATTTAGTGCTAGTGGTTGTCGTACTTGCAGCTGTTTTACTGCTAGTAGGTTTACTCGCAGAAGTTGCTGTTTTA
>CBFGYT010000067.1:0-7341 GCA_965653065.1 uncultured bacterium
GACCTATGCCAGGTAATTGTTGTAATGCTTCTACCGTTTTAGGAAAACGATTATTATATTCTTGGTAAATAATTTGCGCCGTACGATGTAAATTGCGTGCACGCGCATAATAGCCAAGGCCCGCCCATAATTGTAACACTTCATCGATGTTAGCTAAAGCTAAACTTTTTAAAGTGGGGAACCGTGTGATAAAGCGTGTGAAATAATCAATCACGGTTTTGACTTGTGTTTGCTGTAGCATAATTTCTGAAAGCCACACACGATAAGCTGTTTTCGGATGTTGCCATGGTAAATCATGACGACCGTGTTGGTCAAACCAATGCAGTAGCCTTTTTGAAAATTCTTTTTCGGGGGAATTGATTTCCATTTAATGTATAATAATCAAGTTTTTTAATTGCTTAAATGTTCCTTTGACAGGTTGCTCTAATTGTCCTTTAAGTAAGTCACCTTGTTCTACTTTGACTTTTGGTTTTTCCCAAGGTCCTTTAATCGTGACTGGGATCCCTTGTACTATCACGATTTTAGATAAATCACTGATAGGTTTTAATAACTCGGCATTAGGGTACACTATAATGCTGTAATGTAATGTACGAGCAGCCAAATCTAATCTACCATTTCCTTTTGCTTTTAATAACGGCGATATTAATAATAAGTCAGAATTATTGGCTTGGCCATTCTTTATATTAAAATGCCCGCTTAACGAACTGAATTCATTGGAGGATTGCGCGCTGACAGAAGGATTCAATGCATTTAAGAACGATAAGATATTACTCATATTTAAGCGAGTCCACGATCCATGATTGATAGCCATGGCGAGCGTACCATTCAAGGAAGCCATTCTTTGTTGTAAGCTTTGACCATAACTACTTAAAGAACCATTTGCATCTAATAACCCCGTGATAGAGGTTTTCTTTCCTAAATACTGCTGCAACAAGGCTAGATTGAGATGGGATATAGAGCCGGCAATAGTTAAATTATCCACAGCACTGCTAACCCATTTAACTTTCCCTTGATAGTTCCCTTGAAAAACAGTCATAGCAATGGGATCCAAAATTAATTGCTGACTATCATAGTGTATTTTCCCTTGAACAGTGTCTAATGACAGATTCTGATAAAGAAAATGCTTAATATTCATTGTGCTGTCCAGGCTAAAACTATCTTTCGCTTTATTGCCAGTAGAAGATGTCGTAGAGGGATCCGCTGCTAGCGTTTTTGACGTAGTAGCGGGAACGGGTAGATTGGGCGAAGGCGTTGTGAGTGATAATTTTGGCCAATGTAGCGTGTCGGCTTGAATCGTACTGGTTAAATGATGTGTTGATAGATCGTATTGTAAATTTCCATTCAAAGTATCTTGATTTATTGTTGCTGTAAATGGAGATAAATCTATTTTTTGTTTATCGGCGCTGAGCGTAAAGTTAGCTTGTAGCGTATTAATAAAACCGATATTTTTCTGCGTCAATAAACGTACCGTATCAGTCGCTTGTTGATCATTCAATGCTAATTGTCCTGTGATAGTAGGAGAATTTAAAAATTGATTGCATTGTAATGTCCCATTGATTTGCATAGTATTTACTTTGGCATTTAAGTCTTTTAATTGTAACGTTTGATTGTCAAGATTTAATAAAACATTACTTTGCGCGGCTATCGCTAAGCTGTGACCACCATTTTCTATCCTCATCGCAAGTTGTAGTGGGATGGGTGTTGTTGTAGCGACAGAATTAATATTTTGTATGCTAAATTGGTCTAGATAAATAGTCATATCCGGATAAGATTTTTGCATTAAGCCATGTAAAGTCGCCTGCGTTATTTGAATACTATTGACGGCAAACGATATTTTTTGTGAAGAAGTTTTATTGGTGGATATGGCGTTTGCGTGAGAAAGTTCTGTCGTGACAGCCGTTTGTTTTAATACTTTAGGCGTATGCGGCGCGAGTATAGCATCTACGCCATCGACACGAACGCTATGAATGATCAATTGTTTTTTGGTGATAAGCGGCCATAGCGCTAAATCGGTATTTAGAGATTGAATGTGAATTTGTGTGGCAGAAGGATCGGTTGGAGCTTGTAAGCGAATATCATTGGCATCGATGCTGGCGGTAGGGAATACATGCCAAGTCAAAGGACCATTAATATGCATCACCAACCCTGTTTTTTGCTGGATTTTTTGGCTCAAAGGCGCTATTAAAGTATTGGGATCAATCCAATAACATAAAGCAAACCATCCTAGTAAAACGAGGACAATGAGGCCAATAAAAAAAGAGCATGAAAACAATATAAGTTTGCGCATAACATTCTCGCTGCTGGAGCGGGTGATGGGAATCGAACCCACGCTATCAGCTTGGGAAGCTGAAGTTCTACCATTGAACTACACCCGCGATAATAAGGATTTATCAAGATTTTATCATAATCTATTGATTTTATGCTATCTTTTATGCGCGCATAGACCCTTCCCTATTGAATCTATGAACCAAAAAAGCTATAATTTTTACAGTAATACCATTTAGTATAAAGTCTTTCTAATAAGAACAGCGAGGGTTTTGTGAAATATTCAACGAGCATTTCTGAGCAAGAATTATCTGCCTATTTGGCGCAAACAACACAAGTCGTAGTCGTGCAACAAAAAAAATGGCGCCTGCAAATCATAGCGTTCTTATGTGCGATCGTTTTATTGAGTGGCGTGGCTTTGTTACAAACTCAGACGCTGTTTGAAACGTTTTGGCAATTGCACAGCCACGGTATTTTAACAATAGCTTTTATTATATTTGCATTGATTATCTTTGTTTCAGCATTTTTGCAATCTCATTTACAGACGCCTAATGTAGAAATACAAGATATAGAAAATGTAAAAGATTCAATTCATTATGATATTGATCTCAATGCACAAGGGGTGTCAGTGATCATCGCCTCTCGTAAAAATCAAAAGACCATGCATTGCTTGTGGACTATTATTAAAAAAGTTTACGTGTTTAAAGACTCTATTATGATTTTAACCACTAATAAATCCAAAGAGCAATTGCTGTTACCATTTCATCATACCAATGCACATCAAGCAATGAGTCATTTACTCGATGAAATGCGCATGTATTTACCCGCCAGTGTTTTTGTGAATAATCAGTAAAATATTTTTGAAGTGTATTGGGGTATATGTGAATCTAAAGTCGAAATTTTAGCTTGTTGTGTGTTGAACATCATTTAAGTTGGATTAAGCACAGATTTTTCCATGCCCTCTCCCCAACCCTCTCCCGCGAGAGAGTATCATTATAATAGCAAAACTCCTAGTGCGGGAGAGGGGGTAGATCTCGCTTATCTCGCGTTTCGACTTTATATTTTAAATAGCGAATGATATACTCATTATCTTTTAAAAAAACTATTCCACTTTAGAAAACAAGCTCATTTCTATCTGTTTGAATATTCCATGTAGTAAAATAGCAATAACAATAGCCACATAAGGAGCTAAATGGTATTTTTCTTCATAAGCAGCGGGGATCCAAGGCGTCACCCACTGTAAGAGCCAAGCATTGATGGTAAAGAGAATATGTATAATGCCCCAATCATGCATTATTGGTAAATACGATACGATATAAGCTGCGATTAAGATAAATAAAACAAATCCCATGAGTCTTTTACCTATGACGGCAAGATAAGCGAGGCACTTTAGCATTATACTAGAGTTTTTTTTCATCACGGGTTCTCCTTAAATTATTCTTTACCACGCAATACAAAAGCATGTAGCGGCAAATATAAAGATCCATTTTCATTGGGCTTACTTTCAAATAAAATGATTTCATGCACACGATGCGATATTTTCTCTGTAGTGGAAGTTTTTAGTGAGGGTAAGCTGTGATGGCGAAACCGTGCTAATGTTAAATGTGCAATAAACTCGCGCTCATCTTTACTTAGACCACATGCATCCATAGCGGCGCTAATATGCTGTGATAATCGAGATAGAATAGTTTGTGGAGTCGCATACATCGCCAATACTTTTGCTTTTTCTTCATTAGGGAAAAAATGCAAGTGCTCAAAAGTAATAGTAAAAGGCGGCTCGTTTTTCAATTGCTGTTCTACTTTATGGATGAGGTTAGGCAATTGTGTCGGCAATAACTTAGCGATAAAACGTAAGGTGACGTGGAGATAAGCCGGCTTCGTCCAGCGTAAAGCATGATTGCGATCATCAATGTGATATTGTTGCAAAGCATGGTGTAACTGCTTTTGCGCCATTTGAGGTAGACTAATCGCAAAAAAAGCACGCAACGATTTTTCTGTAGGCATAAGCACGCTTCCTACTGTCTATAAGCAGTTCCCCCTAATGTATTCAATCCTTTTAAGAGAGATAACGCTTGATTTAACTGATAATCTTGATTGAGATTACCAATAGCATTCACTGTATTCTCATTAGCAGGTGCAGTATTATTACTATCTGGATTGTCACTATTATCCGGTGTAGCGGTATTTGCATTGCCGTTATTTAAATGATTTGCTAGATTCGATTCTTTAATGCCTAACATATCATCTTCATTATCTTCACGCTTCATATTAGACATATCCATTTCATTGACTTGAATGTCTGGTGTAATGCCTTTGGCTTGAATAGAGCGGCCATTAGGTGTGTAATAGAGTGCGGTAGTAATTTTAATGCCATGCTTCTCATCTAAAGGTAATACGGTTTGTACAGAGCCTTTACCAAAAGAGGGTGTGCCCATAATGATTGCACGTTTGTGATCTTGCAACGCTTGATTTAACTGATAATCTTGATTGAGATTACCAATAGCATTCACTGTATTCTCATTAGCAGGTGCAGTATTATTACTATCTGGATTGTCACTATTATCCGGTGTAGCGGTATTTGCATTGCCGTTATTTAAATGATTTGCTAGATTCGATTCTTTAATGCCTAACATATCATCTTCATTATCTTCACGCTTCATATTAGACATATCCATTTCATTGACTTGAATGTCTGGTGTAATGCCTTTGGCTTGAATAGAGCGGCCATTAGGTGTGTAATAGAGTGCGGTAGTAATTTTAATGCCATGCTTCTCATCTAAAGGTAATACGGTTTGTACAGAGCCTTTACCAAAAGAGGGTGTGCCCATAATGATTGCACGTTTGTGATCTTGCAACGCACCTGCAACAATCTCAGCAGCAGAGGCCGAGCCGCCATTAATTAAAACAACCATAGGAATACCATGAATAATATCGAGCGGATCGCTTTTTGCTTTAAATTCACTGTCTGCGGTACGACCTTTGGTATAGACAATTAAAGTATTTTTGCCTAGCTTATTACTATTTAGAAAATCATCACTGACAGTAATAGCAGAATTTAATAGTCCGCCGGGATTGTTACGTAAATCTAAAACAAATCCTTTCAATGGGGCCTTATTTTCTTGTTCTAATTTCTGCACGGCTTTCTCTAGATCAGCTGCAGTGGGCTCTTGAAATTGAGTAATACGCACATAGCCATAACCCGGTGTGAGTAATGCACTTTTGACACTTTGTGTGCGAATAATGTCGCGTACAATTTTAAACTTTAAAGGATGATTTACATTTTTACGAATGACAGTTAGTTCTATTGCAGATCCTTTAGGGCCGCGCATCAAGGTGACCGCATCGGTTAAGCTCATGCCTTCTAGAGATTGATTATTAATTTTAATAATTAAGTCACCCGGTTTTAATCCGGCTTTAGCAGCAGGAGTGCCATCTACAGGAGAAACAACTTGTACTACACCTTGTTCCATATCTACTTCTACACCCAAGCCACCAAATTCTCCTTGTGTAGACGCTTGTAATTCAGCGTAATCAGCAATGTCTAAATAAGTAGAATGTGGATCCAGCCCCGCTAACATACCGCGAATAGCATTTTCAAATAACACATCATCGCTAACGGGCGTTACATAGTATTGTTTAATTTGTTCAATAGCAGCAGTAAATCGAGCAATATCTTCCATAGGGACATTATTATTTTGAGTCGTTTTGCTTTGATTTTGGCTATTAGTATCCGTTGCTTTGTTAGTAGATTGTGCCCATAGAGCAGTACTGGTGAATCCTAAACATACACTTAATACTAAAGTAGATAATTTTAATTGAAACGATTGCATAGTAAAATCCCATCTAAACGGTTGATAATTTATCCCTGACACCATCTCTCTGGATTGATTGGCTCACCCTGATGTCTTATCTCAAAGTATAGACTGCTTTTGTTATAACCGCCTGTACTCCCTGCTTTGGCAATAATTTGACCCCAACCGACGGTATCTCCCGTCTTAACCATCAAAGCATCGTTGCGGCCATATAAGCTCATGTAATTTTGCCCATGATCAATAATGACTAATAAGCCGAATCCTTTCAACCAATCGGCAAAAATAACTCTTCCCGGATAAATAGCGTGAACGGGCGTATTTTCCGGTGTGTTGATTAAGACGCCGCTAGATTGCAAATTACTGTCTTCAATAGAAGCACCAAAATGCTCGGCGATCGTGCCATTTAACGGCCAAGGAAGATGGCCTTGTAATTTGGCAAATCCTAAAGGCGGTGGTGTAGTGATAATCGGTTGTCTCTTTAACTGTTGAACTAATGTTTCTAGAGATTGGCGATTTTGTTGTAATGTTCTTAAGCGATCATTTTTCACGCTTAAAGAGTCGTCGATGGCAGCAATCAATTTTTCACGCGCCATTTGTTGTGCTCTTAAATCGTGTAGTAGATCTTGCTGTTGTTGTTGAATATTTTGCAATTGTACTTTTTTCTGTTGCAAGTGATTTTGCAATTGCAATAAATGATCTAGATTGGCTTTTATCGTTTTCATTTGCGCTAGTTTCTGCTGATTTAATATGCGAAAATAATGCATCATTCGTTGTAAATCATCGGGACTTTCCGTATTTAAAATTAATTTTACAGCCCCATCTTGTCCAAATTGATAAGTATTGTGTATTTCGTCTTTTAAATTAGATTCTTGGCCAGATAAATTGTCTTGTAATTGATTGATCTGTGTATTGAGTTGATTGATGCTTTTTTGCAAAGAAGTCATTTCTGTACTGAGTTTAGTAACCGATAAAATGAGGTGACTCATTTTAATTTCAGTTGTTTGCAAATCGCTTTGTAATCCTTTTTGCGAATCTTGATCGTGCGCAATGCCGGCTTCTAAAGAATGTATTTCAGAGGTAATAGAAGAAAGTTTTTGCTGATTGCTGTCCTTAGCGTAGATTGGAAGCAGAGCACTGCTGCATCCTAACAAGATAAGTAAGACTCTATAATTACATTGCATGAGATAGTTTCACCTTTTATTGTAACTGTATATGTGAATCTAAAGTCGAAACGCGAGATAAGCGAGATCTACCCCCTCTCCCG
>CBFGYT010000068.1:0-7332 GCA_965653065.1 uncultured bacterium
CAATTCGTGGGTTATTCCTGGATCCCCGCGTGCGCGGGGATGACAATGTACAACAGCACTCACCTAAATCTCGCATCTTCAAGTGCGTTTGGTATAGCCTCTCAAAATATGTAGTTTAATGTGGAACTGTGAAAGTTGTCATTGCGAGCGTCAGCGAAGCAATCCAGTGAATAAACCGCAGATCTGAGGGCTATTCCTGGATTGTAGCAAAGCTACGCTCCTCGCAATGACGGGAATTAAGTTCGCATGTCGAATGGCGAGGTATACATCAATTGCGCTTGAAGAGGTGAATCTAAGTTATGACGGTTTTTTCTGGATTTTAAGTATTCATGGGTATTAGTTTTTTGTTCATCTTGAGTTAAAATCCCATAAAAAAACGGTGACTTAAGCTATTGTTAAGAAAAGGAAAACAGATTACGCTATATAATAGCCACAAGATTAGTGCAAAGACTTATTTTAAGATAGAAACAACAAAATAAGGGTCTTAAGCGTATTTTAATAATAGACGTGATTATTTAATGTACAATATTACTTATTGAGAGTTTGATATGTGGATAAACAAATTGACTAAGTTAGCAGACAAAGCGCGTTATCTGATGTGGATGGGAGTACTCTCTATTCCGACAGTCAGCTTTGCTGCCTCAGATCAGAATATACAAGCTATACAAAGTATTAAAAGTGGTGATGTAACTTTACCGAGTATGTTGCTACACGTGATGGAGAGTATTCCGTCATTAGCGTTGATGGTAACGAGTATCAGCTTTATATCCGGTATGATGTTCATGATCAATGCGGTATGGCAACTTAGAAAATATGGTGAAGGCGTATCCATGGTCTCACAACGAGATATTCGGAGTGGGATGTTTAGTTTGATAATGGGGGCTACGTTAATATTTCTGCCCTCGACGATAAATACGTTAATGATAACGGTATATGGTTCGCATACGATTACAGGGTATACTATGCCAGATGGAATTCCGTCAACATGGCCTTCGGCATGGGTGTTAGGGCGTGATGTTATCGTTGTGTTTATACAATTTATCGGGCTGGTGGCAATTGTTCGTGGCTTGTTTCATTTATATAAGAACGCCAATGGACAGACACAGCAAAATGGGTTTGCGAAAGGGGTAGTGCATTTAATCGGTGGCGTGTTGTCCATGAATATTATAGAAGCGAAAAATATTCTGTATGCAACGTTAGGGTTGATGACGTAATCAGTTTTGAATTTAGGGTTTTAGGGTGTTAGTTGTTAATGTGGAGATGTTTGATATGAAATTGAATAGTAAGGTAATAGGAAAAGCAGTAGTTTATGCAGGGGTTATAGCGGGAATATTTGCTACATCCGCATTTGCGGCGAGTAATACGACGCCAGTATTAGAAGGGTCTGCAGGTTGGGTTGCAAGCAATTTAACAGCCAGCCTTTCAGGTATTGCGAACGCGGCAACGGCTATTTCATTCGTAGTAGGGATGGGATTTGCAATCGCAGCCATGCTTAAATTTAAACAGCATAAAGATAATCCAACACAAGTTCCAGTCGGAGCACCGATTGCCATGTTATTTGTGGGGGTTGCGTTGATATTTATGCCTTCTATCTTTAGAGCCGGTGGTGTTACCTTATTCGGTAACGATGCACAGTCTTCAGGTGTGTATGGTATATCTACTTTCACGGGGATGGGTGATCCAGAGAATCACTAATACAGACTCGTAAAGAGAAATGAAAAAAGGCGCTGATAAGCGCCTTTTTTTATGGGAGAGTGTTTGTTAGGAAAACTTCAAGATGTGAAGTTTTATTGTGATTCTCGAAACCCGTCATTGCGAGGAGCGTAGCTTTGTTGCAATCCAGAGAATAGTCTACAGTTCTGTGGTATATCACTGGATTGCAACAAAGCTACGCTCCTCGCAATGACGACTTTTATATTCTATGTTAAATCGCATATTTTGAGCATCAAATGCAAAGAGTAAATTAGAAATTTTGTTAAATAAAGGGTATACTGTATTGTAAATTCAAGCTTTTTAATAAGAGGTAAAAAGTGCTTAAATTAGGGTTGCAAGCATCAGCGGTCAATTTTCAAGCTTTTGTGAGCCGTAAAACTCATCCAGTTTTCCAAAAACTGGCGACAGAGATCTTAGCGCGCGATCAGTATACCTGCCAATATTGCGGCTTTAACGCGCATGAGCATATGGAAATCGTCAATCGCGACCAAAACTACAGTAATAATAAAAAAAGTAACTTCGTCACAGCATGTGTTTTTTGTGCACAATGTTTTTTCTTAAATGCGCTGTCGACCGGCCAATATGGCGGCGGTGTCTTGATTTTTCTGCCAGAACTATCGCAGAATAAATTATGCGGCTTAAGTCATGTATTGCTACAGGCGATGGAAGAAGGCGGCGATTATAAGGAAGGCGCACAGAATATTTATCAAGCCTTACGCAACCGTTCCTCTATTGTAGACAATAAGTTGGGAGAGGGTATGAGTCAGCCCGACCATTTTGGGAAAGTGCTTATTGATTATCAGCGTAGTCATAAGAAAGCGCCCACGGAGTTGCTAACTAAATTACGGCTATTACCATTGCGCAGTTGTTTTAAAACAGAAATAGATGATTGGCTATTGGAAAAAAATAGTATGGTACAGCGATTAGGGGCTGTTGACATTTAATTTGTCGCAAAAAAAGGAGTGCGCTTGTGAATCCCATGAATTATATCCTCGACATGTTTGATACATTATTATCTTGGGTTAGCATGGGAGTACGGCAAACGACGAATTCGTATTGCATATTAGAAACAGCCGAAGATGCCCATACGTTAGTTGCTAAAGATGGATCTTTATTAACGATAGTACGACTACACGGAGTGAATGGTTTAGTGGGCGATCCGGAATTCGAGCAATTGCATCGCGGGTTAAGCCAATGCCTAAGAACTAACTTTTCTCGATTAGGACATAGCGTACAATGTTTATTTACCTATGATAAGGACGCGGTACGTGAAGAAATCCAAAATATTTTATTACCGGCCAGACAAACAGCACAACATTTAAATTTAGATTTAAGTGACTTATTAGAGGAACGCGAAAACAATTTATCCGAGTATTGTGGTCGTGAAGCGACATTTTTTGTTTTATGGACTAGACCTTATCTGTTAACCAATGACCAACAAAAAAGTGCGTTAAAAGAAAAAGGCAAGAAGCTGCGTGAAAATAAAATCCCACCTTTTGCCAATACGCAAAACTTAGTTGCCGCTATTCCCGATTTAAGAAATGCACATGATTCTTTTGTACGTTCATTTTATAATGATTTGATAGGATTGGGGTTGCAATTAACTATATTACCGGTGCATGAAGCGTTACGACAAGTACGCAATACCATAGACAGTACTTTTACCGATAAACACTGGTCGCCACGATTACCCGGCGACAAGATCCCGCGACAACAGTTGGCGCGCTTTCCTTATGATGTTTCAAGTGTGATGTATCCTCCTTTAGCAGAGCAATTATTTGTTCGCGATGCCGAAAGATTAGATATTCGTACGGTGCGTATAGGCGATTATATTTATAGTAGCGTTTTTATCTATCTCTTCCCCAAAGAAGTGCAGTCTTTTAATGCTTTACTCCGCCGTACCTTGCCCACACATATTCCGTGGCGGATTTCATTTTTAATTGAAAGTAAAGGCATTACCGGAACAACTAATTTCAAAAGAACCGTAGCGGCTATTTTATCTTTTTCTTCTAGTGAAAATAGATTGTTACATGACAGCATACATCAACTACAAGAAATAGAATTAAATGGTGAAGATGCAGTGGTGCGATTACGCGTTTCTGCGTCGACTTGGGCACCCGCAGACAATCAACGGTTATTGCGTACGCGTACCGCGCAATTAGCCAAAGCCATTCAAGGGTGGGGTACATGTGATGTAACAGAAGTATCAGGTGATCCTTTTAGTGGTGCTGCATCCAGTATGTTGGCCGTATCAGGAGACAGTGACGCGGTCGCATCTTTAGCACCGTTATCAGAAATCGTTTATATGTTACCGTTTACCAGACCCGCGTCACAATGGCGCGTAGGGGCTATTTTATTTCGCTCTCCGGATGGTAAACCATGGCCATATCATCCGGGCTCTACGCAACAAACGACGTGGATAGATTTATTCTATGCAAGACCAGGCTCGGGTAAATCGGTATTATCGAATGCCATCAATTTAGCATTATGTTTATCGAGTGGCTTAAAACGATTACCGCGTATTGCCGTGGTAGATATTGGCCCTTCTAGCAGCGGTTTGATTTCATTATTGCGTGAAGCACTGCCTAAGGAAAATCAACATTGGGTACAATATCATCGTTTGCGTATGACGCCAGAGTATGCGATTAATCCGTTTGATACGCAATTAGGATGCCGTTTTCCAACACCGCAAGAACGCAGCTTTCTCGTTAACTTTTTAACACTATTAGTTACACCCATAGGTTCGGAACAACCTTACGATGCTATGGCCGATATGGCAGGCATGGTGGTAGATGAATTATATAAGTCGTTGGCAGAAGGGGGTAACCCTTACACGTATACGCCTGGATTAGAATTAGTAGTCGATGGCATTTTAGAAGAAATGGACTTTGTGCGCGACCCGCATACGACTTGGTGGGAAATCACCGATGCGTTATTTCTCGCTGGATTTGCGCATGAAGCATTATTGTCACAACGCCATGCAATGCCATTATTAGCCGATGCAGCAGCCATTTGTCGTACGCAAGCGATCGTCGATCTATTTGGAGAAATCAAAGCACCGACAGGAGAAGGCTTAATCGATGCGTTTGCTCGTATGGTATCGGGTGCTGTACGTGAATATCCTATTTTATCACGCATCACGCAATTTGATTTAGGCGATGCGCGTATTGTTTCTTTAGATTTAGATGAAGTGGCGCGCATTGGCGGTGCTGCAGCTGACAGACAAACTGGGGTTATGTATATGTTAGCACGTCATGTGACGGCGAAACATTTTTATCTCACAGAAGCCAGTCTATCTGATATTCCAGACGTCTATCGAGAGTATCATGAACAACGTATTACAGAAATTCGCGAAGATCCCAAGCGATTAATTTACGATGAATTCCATCGTACCGCTAAAACGCGTGCTATTCGCGAACAAGTTTTAGTAGATATGCGTGAAGGCCGTAAATGGAAAGTACAAGTGGCTTTGATTTCACAATCCGTCGATGATTTTGATCCGGTGATGGTAGAATTTGCTACGTCTGTTTTTATTATGGATGCCGGCCCACAACAAGCAGTTAAACGAACTGCGCAAATTTTTGGATTATCAGAAACCGCACAAACAGCTTTAATTAGACGTGTACATGGTCCACGTGAAGGCGGCGCAACTTTCTTAGCGCAGTTTGCGACGAAAGCGGGTATGAATACACAATTATTAACAGCCACATTAGGGCCTATTGAATTATGGGCATTTAGTACCACGGCAGAAGATGCTAAATTACGACAAATCTTATATAGTCGTTTAGGGCCAGTCAAAGCACGTGGCGTATTAGCACAAATCTTTCCTACGGGCACAGCAACACGCTGGTTAGAAGCGCGTATGGAGAAATTACGCACTGAAACAGGGGCAGTGACATCAAGTGAGGCTGAAGGTGTGGTGGATGAGCTGGCAACGCTTATCTTAGAAGAATATGGTAAAAATCCGCAAATTCGCTTGATCCCGGTGTAACTGTTTTGTCATGTACTCAATAAACGGCAATGCTAACCTAAGTTTTAAATGCGATGACTATATACCAGAAACACTTCAAGGTGCGAAGTTAGGTTAGCATTGTTGTATATTGTCATCCCCGCGCACGCGGGGATCCAGGAATAACCCACGAATTGTGCTACTTTCACTACCCTCATTTTCATGAGGGTGACAATACCCGCGTGCGCGGGGATGACGGTCCGAGGATAGATAAAGTTACTTCGCATCTTGAGGTGCATTGGGTATATACCAAAAAAACACAAAAATGTTCTAAAAAAGCTTGATTTTTGCGCTCAAGTTGTGCATAATATGCTCTGAACGTTGTTATTCAAGTTTGAGTAGCTCAAAAAACGTCCGCTATAACTTTAATAGAGGGCTTATTTTAACAAACAGTCTGCAAAACATGTCTATATGTTTTTGATTTTTATGAGGATATTAAAATGACACAATTAGTTGATGCAATCGCCGCAAGCAATGTTTCGCTACGAGATAGCGTGAGCCGCGCTTTAGAAAATTATTTTGGCCAATTAGGAAATCAAAAGCCCAGTGAAGTGTATGACATGGTCATGCGCGAAGTTGAAGAGCCCTTATTACGTAAAATGATGGCGTACACCAACAACAACCAATCCCGCACTGCTAAGCTATTAGGCTTAAGCCGCGGTACCTTACGTAAGAAACTCAAATTATACGACATGCTGTAATTCTGTCAGCATAAATAAGCCCACTTATTCGCGAGACAGAGTCCCGCGAATAAGTGGCCACTATCCTTCTTTCTAGACCTCTGCAATCATCTAATGATATAACAAAATAAAAGCCAATCCTCTCAACAGATCCTAGTCCAAGTCCATTTTTTAGTCGATATTGAATATATATCACCTTTGAGATAATATCACGCATTGCGTTATAACGCAATGCGTGGTACTATCTTGGATAATCTCATACAGTGGAGTTTTTATGAATATACAATCCGTTGATAATATTGCTGCATATTGCAGACAAATCTTCCATGTACTAAAGCGAGCATCTAAGCCTATTCTAGAGGAATTAGGCTTGACTAAAGTAGATGCTAAGATATTACTCATGCTCTATAAGCAACCAGAAAGCACTAAGACAGAGCTCGCAGAGAGACTTTGCTTTGATGCAAACTCATTAACACGCTCATTAGATCGATTAGTAGATATGAAAGCAGTGAATCGCATTACAGCAAGAGAAGACAACCGATTTATAAAATTATCATTAACAGATAAGGGAAATAGCATTGCAAAAAATTATATGGATGTCTTGCAAAATACCTGGGTACGCCTATTAGGAAACCATTCTTTACAAGAGATTAAAACGCTAGAGGCGCTTCTATTAAAATTAATGAAGAATCTAGAAGAGGTACTTTAGGAATCCTCACTATCATAACCTAAGTTCGCGTTTTGAAGTGCGTTCGGGATATATCATTAAATTCGGAGAACATAAATGAAATTAATAAGTAGTCATTTTGCTAAAAAAAATCAGGTTAGCCCCTTCGTATTTATTATTATTTCTGGCGTAGTATCCGTCATCAGTAGTTTAGGGGCACCTTTAATTCCTGAAATTTCAAACTTTTATCGCATCTCACCCGT
>CBFGYT010000069.1:0-7330 GCA_965653065.1 uncultured bacterium
GTATCATCAGCAAAGTTTTGAAGTGGGGTATCGGTCTTTTTCTGGAGTAAAGTCTCTGCCTCGAGAAGAAGTGCCACTATATTTACATATCCCTTTTTAGCAGCAAAATGCAAAGCTCTATAATTATGAGCCTCGTTGGCGAAACATCGTTGTTCTATTGTATCAACACATTGGTTAAGCAAAGCGGCGACTACACTCTCATGCCCTTTTTCTGCGGCCAGATGTAACGGTGTATAGCCATCAGCATCTTGAATGCGAATCGACGCATTATATTCTAGAAGCTCCGTCACAATGTGTATATGGCCCTTGTTAGCGGCGATGTGCATAGGAGTCCAACCATAAGTATCTTGGATGCGAATCGACGCATTCTTCTCAAGAAGATGCTTGACAATGTGTATATGGCCCTTGTTAGCGGCGATGTGCATAGGAGTCCGATCAAGATTATTTTGTATATTGGGCTTAGCGCTGTAAGTTAGCAACAATGCCATCGCTTCTGTATAGTTATTGTAGGCAGCCATATGCAAGGGAGTCCAGCCATCGTCTTTTTGTGCATCGACATTAGCGCCATCATCTAGCAATGTTTTCATAAATAGCAAATCGTTTTCGCGGGTAGCTAAAAGCAGGGGGGTGAAGCCTTCTTCATTTTGTGCATTGACATTAGCGCCGTTATCTAGCAACGCGCGCACATCATCTATAAGGTCATCTTCGACGGCGGTATGCAGTGGAGTCTGCCTACGTACTTGCTCCTGAGAGTGATGTGATAGATTAAAATTAGGATATTGTGCGCTCATTAAAAGTACCTTCTTAAAAAATGAAACTATTTTAAACAATAATTATTAAGAAAATATTAAATAGTAGTTGTCTTGGCGAAAGTAATTGTAACTATTTACCATCTAATAAATAGGCGCATCGTCTAAAAAAGGGGATAGGCTAAATCTTTATTAAAATCAATCACATAATAAAAGAGCATTATTTTTTACAATATCAAATAACAGCGCTATCTGTTTTGCGGTGATTCTTTCGGTAGATAATTCTGGAAGAGCAGTCATTTCACACGTTAATTGTCTTAATTGTTCGTAGCGTTCGCGATCATAAACATCTTTGCAATAAGTCAATCCGGTTTGTGCAATACCTCACAATGACGACTTTCATGTTTCAACGTTAAATTCGCATTTCGAGGTAACACTAGGCTATGATAGTAAGTGCGGGGTGACGTGATGATGGGGGTCCCCTGTCGCGCGCAGCTTGCGAGCACGGCGGGGGTAATCATCATGACAGGACCCCGCGAACTAGGAAAGCGCGATCTATAATGAAGATGTAACACTCGCCTCTTCCATTACATTTGATTTATACTGATACCATACCATCAACACTAAACTCAATCCACCAAAGATCGTTAATGTGATCGCAAAAGGATAATTCGAAGTCACTTGTTTTTGCAAAGCCAGTGTGCCAATTAAAGTTGCAAATAAAAATTCGCTCGCACCTAATAATGCCGCAGCAGTGCCTGTCATTTCAGAGAAGGGTTCTAAAGCGCCACCGGCACCCGCGCCCATCATAAAAGAGCCGCCAATCGCACATAAGCACGCAGGAAGCATGAAATTCATCACGTTGGTGCCTGTTAAACTAGTCCATACGAGCATGAGCATGCCGCTGATAAAAAATATCAGACATCCTAATAAGGCGACACGCAGTAAGCCTATCTTGGCAATCAATTTGCCAGCAGCAACACTACCGAAAAAGAATACCAATCCCATCATACCAAAATATAAACCGAATTTTGTTTCAGGAATATGGAGTGTTTGAATTAATATATAAGGAGACACGGAAAAGAATGTAAAAAAGCATGCCAACGCGCTGGCAGCAATACAGGTAAACAATAAAAATTGTTTATTTCTAGAGATGACGGCATAGTGTTTAAAGACCGTGGCAATCGATAATTGCGTTTCTTTGTGCGGAATGGTTTCACTAAAGCAATAGAATACCATGCCAAAAACAGCAGCGCCTAAAATAAAAAGCGTGAAAAAAGGAGCATGCCAACCAAACCAGGCATCTAAATAGCCCCCCGCGAGAGGCGCTAATAAAGGAGAAATGGCAATAGCTCCATTTAAATAACTGTAAATTTGAGCTGATTCATCGCCGACCAATAAATCGCGCACGATAGCAAACGCGCACACCATCATGCCGCAAGCACCTAAACCTTGCGCAATACGCATGATAATTAAAAAGACAATGCTATGCGCTAATGCTGCCGCTAAAGAGGCCAGTGCATATAACCCTATACTTAATAAAACCATTTTTTTACGACCAAAACGGTCTGACAAAGGGCCGATGATCAATTGTCCCACGCCAATGGCCAACATAAATAAGCTTAAGGTGAGCTGTACCATCGCTTGGCTTGTGTTTAAAATGTGCACTAACTGTGGAACTTCTGGCACAAAAATATCTTGTCCTACGGCAAAAGCGAAGACTAAAGGCGCTAAGAGAGAAATCAATTGTAAGTGGCTGTATTGTTTCACGGTGTTATCTCATGATGGATGAAATCTAGTTATCAAGAGTATTCGGTTAAGAAATATGGGGCTTACTGTAAAAAGTAGCTTTCAATAACCACCGGATTGTCATCCTCGCGTACGCGAGGATCCAGGAATAGTGTATGAACAGTGCTATTTCCATCTGGATCCCCGCGTGCGCGGGGATGACACTCAGAAGTCAATCGAAAGTATAGCTGCTTAACTGAATGTCATGAGGATATTTATACGGGAAAAACCCGTCATTGTCAATTGTTTGTACTATTTTTATGGGTTTTATTGAAAAATCTTTATGAAAATAACTATATACACAGGCTGGTCAAAAATAAAACATCCATCCAATCAAAAGCAACTCTAAAAAATAAGCAACGACAAACTTGCGACGAACGTCGAGGATTTAGCATTGATCTTGCAGGGAATATGAGCGGATCTGTGCTGCGCAAAAAATGCACCAAAAAATACTAGCAAGAAACTTGCAGCGAACGTCGGGGATCTAGACACGATCTTGCAATGGTGGCATAATCCAGAAAGTAGCAATAACAAAGGCATCCTGTACAAATATGCATGTTTTAGTGATAAATGGCCCAAATTTAAATTTACTCGGTGAGCGAGAGCCAGAACGCTATGGCACAACGTCGCTAAGTGAATTAATCGCTTCATTACAGCCATTGGCTCAAGAATTAAAAATCACCTTATCGCATTTTCAAAGCAATGCCGAGCATGAATTAATTGATGCTATTCAACAAGCGAAACATAAAACAGACTTTATCATTATCAATGCTGCGGCTTATAGCCATACGAGTATTGCTTTGCGTGATGCATTGTTAGCCGTACAAATTCCTTTTATTGAAGTGCATTTATCTAATTTGTATGCCAGAGAAACCTTTAGACAACAGTCTTATTTGAGCGATATCGCCAGCGGTATCATTATGGGATTAGGGCCGATGGGCTATCACTGTGCTTTGCGTGCAGCCCATCATCATTTGACAAAGAAATGAGGAGAGTGCAATCGTGCCAATGGATGTACGAAAGATTAAAAAGTTGATTGATTTAGTCAATGAAACTGGGATCGCCGAATTGGAAATTAAAGAAGGCGAAGAAGCAGTGCGCATTACCCGTATGCCAGGGAGCATGCCACACACGCCATTGCAAATACATCATGCGCCAGTAGCGCATCATCATGCAACACCTATGGCTGTAGAAGCGCCCGCAGCAGCAGCGCCTGTAGCAGCTGAGGTAGCAGGCCATACCGTGCATTCGCCTATGGTGGGGACGGTGTATTTATCGCCATCGCCACAAGCCGCTTCTTTTGTGAGCGTAGGCGATAAAGTACAAGTTGGGGATGTATTGTGTATCGTTGAAGCGATGAAAATGTTCAACCAAATCGAAGCGGATGTAGCAGGTGTTGTTAGATCGAGATTGGTTGATAATGGTCAACCGGTGGAATATGGTCAACCTTTGTTTGTGATTGAATAACAGGATACAGTATGTTTAATAAAATAGTGATTGCCAATCGCGGTGAAATTGCGTTACGTATTTTACGGGCCTGTAAGGAATTAGGCATACAAACAGTAGCCATTCATTCTAAAGCCGATCGCGATTTATTACATGTGCGTTTAGCCGATGAATCTGTTTGTATTGGTGAAGCCAGTGCAGCAGACAGTTACTTAAATATTCCCGCAATTATCAGTGCCGCAGAAATTACCGATGCCAATGCCATTCATCCAGGCTATGGGTTTTTAGCTGAAAATGCTAGTTTTGCCGAACAAGTCGAAAACAGTGGTTTTACTTTTATTGGTCCCAGAGCAGATTCGATTCGTTTAATGGGCGATAAAGTATCGGCTATTGCAGCCATGAAACAAGCCGGAGTGCCTTGTGTTCCAGGTTCTGATGGTGCTTTGCCAGATGATGATACGGAAAATTTACGCATCGCACGTGAAATTGGTTATCCTGTCATTATTAAAGCCGCAGGCGGCGGTGGCGGTAAAGGCATGCGTGTTGTGCGCAGTGAAGCTGCTTTAATCAATGCGATTAGTTTAGCGAAAAGCGAAGCGGAAATGAATTTTGGTAATGCTACCGTATATATGGAGCGATTCCTCGATAATCCACGTCATATTGAAATTCAAGTATTAGGCGATGGTGAAGGCAAAGCGATCCATTTAGGAGAGCGCGATTGTTCCATGCAACGCAGACATCAAAAAGTATTGGAAGAAGCGCCTGCGCCAGGCATCAGTGAAAAAAGAACGTCATCATATTGGTAAACGTTGTGTGCGTGCGTGTGAAGAAATGCGTTATCGTGGTGCGGGTACCTTTGAATTTTTATATCAAGATGGTCATTTCTTTTTTATTGAAATGAATACGCGAATTCAAGTTGAACATCCCGTCACAGAATTGGTGACAGGCATCGATTTAATTCGCGAACAATTGCGTATTGCTGCCGGATTAGGATTGTCGTATCGTCAATCGGATATTCGTATCAAAGGACACGCCATTGAATGCCGTATTAACGCCGAAGATCCGGTGAAATTTACACCATCACCGGGTGAGATCAGATTGTATCATCCACCGGGCGGCCCAGGCATTCGTATGGATACGCATATTTACAGCAGCTATAAAGTACCGCCGTATTATGATTCCATGATTGGTAAATTGATTGCTTTTGGTGAAACGCGCGATGTGGCGATTGCACGTATGCAAAATGCCTTAGATGAGATTATCGTCGATGGCATTAAAACCAATATTCCTTTACATCAACGCTTAATGCATGATGGGTATTTCCATGAAGGCGGAACTAATATCCATTATTTAGAGAAGAAGTTGGCGCAAGAAGATTAAGTAACGTTCCTGAGGGTTTTGTTGAATATCATTTAATCTTGGCTTGCACACAGGCGTTTAACTGACTGGTAAATCTATGCATGATAGCGTATACTATGTTGTAGTGCATTATTGGGTTGTTACCCTATATTGAGATTATTATGTTAGTCAGTAAATTTTTAGATCCAACGTAAAATAGTTTCGCGAGGTACCTCTATTGCAGAGGCCGCAGAAATAGCAGGATTAACGTCTGAGCAGATAGAGCGTTTAAAAAAAGAAATTCAGGGATAGTGTGGAATTAGCTTTAATCTAAAGACTTTATTTTTTTAGACAGATAAAGAGTTTTAATTATTCCATATAAACCTATCAAACAGCCCGCTATTATAAACATAAACCCTATTTTATTATATAAGTCTTGCGGATGCTGAAAATAATGGATTAAAGCAAGACCTGCAATAATAAAACTTAACATAGTTCGTAAGTACGCTAAAAAAGTACGTTGATTTGCTAGATGTGTACGGATAAGAGCCGATGTTAGCTGTGTATCGGATGATGCATTTACTAATTTCATAAGAAACCTCTTTGCAATAAAATACTTGTAAAATATTAATCTATTAATTCAAGATCTATTGGGGTGGTAGAAATTTTTTCCCAAACAGACACACTCTCTCCCATATCAGGCCAGAATTTACTGATCCCGACATTTCTCGATCCATCTTTTGCTGCGGGCGGATAGCCAACGCCGACAACAAATAATCCTCGGGTATGGGTTGTTGTATCTGTCAGACTGTATTCAATCTTATCGGAAGGAATGCCATCGATAGTTAATGTATTAGCCGATTCGATGCCAATGGCAAGCACCAGGTGACTGTAATGGGAATAGTCGTTTACACTTCCACTCTCAATAATTTCATAAGACCAGGATTCTGAGTGGATTTCTTTATTTTGTAAGCACCGTGTAAACTTAGCCACTTCGCCTTTGAGACCTGTATTTTCATGGCGAACGTGCCCATTTTCATTGGAGTAGTAAGCGTATTCTTTATTCATGATTTGCTTGACGCAAACACCACATTCTAATAAATTCCACGCCGCCAGTGCCGCAGAATGGGATGACCCTTGTACTAAAACGGTAGAGACTTTTTTATCTTTTAGAAATGTGCGCAATAGTTCTTTATCCAATACCGTTTCTAGTGGGATCAACTTTTCTTTATTTTCTGCGGCAAGAGGGAATACTCTAGGTTTGCCGCCGATGGCTAAGATACAGCGTTTTGAAACTATTTCTTCTGCAGTCATTTTGATTGTTAATCCAAGTGGAGTGCTGATAATTTCATCCACACGCCCTTCAATGACCGTCACTAAATTTTTTAATAATCCAGTCATCCATCGAAGTGGCTCTGCGGCAACTTTTAATAAGGAAGGGTTATTTGCATCTTCTTCATTTAATGCAAAATGAGGAACTATGTTGGCGACACCATAAGCCTGTAATACGGCAATCATTTCTTTATAAACCCAGCGATATTGGCTGACAGCGGTATTGCCAGGCACGTTTTTCCACTGTTTACCAAAAGCCCCTACATTAAAGCTGTCATCAATCCAGCATATGTTTTTAGCCAGCTTCACAGCCTCTTCTTGAGTTGGTTTGGGTGCGGATTGTAATATTTTATTTAATATCCTAACAATAGCAATGATCCCCGCTGGGCCTGCACCAATAACTGTATATTCTTTAGTAACCGCGTTCATTCTTAAAATCCTCCACTGTAAATTGCCCTTTATTAGAGCATACTTGAAGTGTATACCAACTTATGATATAAGTAAAATATATTATTTATATAGGTATAATCAGTTATATTGATATGAAAATCACCTTGAGACAACTTGAGATTTTTGTGGTTATTGCCAAAATAGGCAATATGAGTCGTGCGGCTGAGGCACTATTTTTATCACAATCTGCTTGTAGCATGGCGTTAACGGCGCTGGAAACACAACCC
>CBFGYT010000070.1:0-7279 GCA_965653065.1 uncultured bacterium
GTAAGCGTTCCCCGGTTAATGGATGCAGGGCATAAGCACCACTGAAAATACCTTTCTTCTCAACGGTGGCAAGTTCTGCTTCAGCCACTTGTAAATGAGCACATTCTGTTTGAAAGGCGCGTAATTCGGTATTGTCTTTTGCGAGTTCTTTGGCAAGAGGGTGATCGGGGGCGATGGCCACATAAGTGACTCCGGCTAAAGTATCAATACGCGTAGAAAATACCGTTAATACTTCTTTTTTGCCTTCAATGGCAAAATGAATTTCTGCGCCTTGTGAGCGACCAATCCAATGATATTGCATGGTGCGCACTTCTTGTGGCCAGCCAGTCAACTTTTCTAAATCTTGCAATAACTCTTCGGCATAATCGGTAATTTTTAAAAACCATTGCGCAATCTCTTTACGTTCAATTAAAGCGTTTGAGCGCCAACCGCGGCCATCGATTACTTGTTCATTGGCTAATACAGTTTGATCGACTGGATCCCAATTGACGACAGATTTCTTTTTATAAACTAAGCCACGTTTAAAGAGTTGTACGAATAACCATTGCTCCCAATGATAATATTCTGGATCGCAGGTGGCAAATTCACGGCTCCAGTCATAAGACATGCCCAATTGTTTTAATTGCTCACGCATATGAGCGATATTTTGTTTGGTCCAAGCAGAAGGGGCGACGCCTTTTTGCAAAGCAGCATTTTCTGCCGGTAAGCCGAACGCATCCCAGCCTATGGGTTGTAACACATTTTTACCTAACATACGCTGTTGTCTGGCAATGACATCACTTAGCGTGTAATTGCGGACATGACCCATGTGTAATTGACCACTAGGATAAGGAAACATGGCTAAGCAATAGAATTTTTCTAAATCGGTATTTTCGTCTACTTTAAAACAGTGATTTTCTTGCCAATCGTGTTGTACTTTCGCTTCGAGTTGTTGCGGTTGGTAAGGCGTATCGCTCATGGTTTTCTATCCTAGTGATTAATATAAAGCACTTTAGAATAGCATATTTTGTGAGGGGTGATAAGGTATTGGTGTGAGTAAAAAGTGAGGGGATATACTAAACGTCATTCAAAATGAGTGGTTTTTGTAGGGTGGATTAAGGACATTCATATAATATTTTAAGAAATGTATGCACGTGTTTTCTTTGGGATTGTGGGAATACTAAGAAAATGTCCGTATCCACCATATATAATATGGTGGATACGGACATTTACTCGTCTTTTTTCAGGATTTGAAAAAAAATTTAGAGTATCTGTCATTTCAAGTGCTGAGCAATGTCCTTAATCCACCCTACAAAAATCCCATATTTTGAAAGATCAATATAATAGATAACTGATTGATTATATTGAGAAAAGGTGTTTACAGACGTATGAAAGCTTTTTAGAAATAGCCATAAAAAAAGCGAAGAACCCCTCTATAGAATATCTATAGAAATTCTTCGCTTTATCGAAATAAATGATTATTTCTTAATGATCGTGGTCGCCATGAGCGCGTTCACGATGATCTTCGCGGCGCGGCTTAGAAAATGGACGGCGATCGCCACCACCAGCAACTTGTTCTTTTGCTAAATTGACGCGAATTTGTCGTCCATCTAATGTGGATTGGTCGAATTTTAATGCATTTTGTGCAGCGTCTGCTGTATCAAATTCAACAAAACCAAACCCTTTAGACCGACCGCTAAATTTATCCATGATAACGGTAGCGCTAACAATATTGCCGCATTCAGCAAATAATTGGGTTAAACCTGCTTCTGTGGTTTGATAGTTCAAATTACCCACGTAAATTTTTTTCATATTAGACATGAAATCACTTCTCCAAAGATACCTTTTACACGGCAAACGGTTTTAAGGTTTGCCAGACTAGTACCACACTTAGCCAGTCGTTTTGGAGCGTTTCCAAATGTCGAGAGTCAAAATGCAGACACCTCGGTAGTATAGCCTAAAAAAGCAGGTTTGGGAAGGGGGGATTGTCTCAGAGTTAAACATTTTTCAAAACGCAGAATTGCATATTATTTACACTACATTTTTTGCGTTGGTTTCGGGAATAAAAGGAAGTAGTAGGGCACTGATAAGGATGCATACTGGAATAGGCGAGAGTGCTATTTTAAAATCTGTGAGCGTATAGTTCTGTAAAGAAGAGACATGAGCGTTATTTGTTTTAGCACAATAATCTAATATAATGCCAGCAAAGAGAGGAATAAACGCGCCTCCTAGCGTATTCATCATATTCATAAACCCTAATGCGGTGCCGCTAAAGCGAAATTCATGTAATTCTCTACAAATGGAAAATGCGACCACAAAACCACTAGAGAAAAACCCAAATAAAAACAGAAATACGCCGCATAACCAAAAGGGCAGCGGGCAATATAGAATCAGTAAAGATGCAATGAGAGTGCCTAGGGTTGATATATAGAGTGGTGGTTTACGCAATTGTAGCCAATCAGACAAATATCCGAATAATGGACACCCTATTGCCCAACCAATGAAGAGCAAAGAAATCAACTCAGCGGCTTGGGTTTTTTCAATGCCTGGATAAGCACTGACTAAAAACGAGACCCCCCACAAAGCGCCTAAAGTGATGGTGGGTGCAAACATAAAACAACCATAGATGGCTGTAATCCATGTTTTAGGGCGCGTTATAATAGATAATGTATTTTGCCCTAACTGTTGGAAAGTAGGTGGATTAGGCGATTCATAGCCTAAATGCATATGCTGTGGGCCATCGCGTAAAACTAAAAAGGCCAATAATGACCAAATAATACCCAGAAAGGCAAGCAAGTAGAGTGCTTGTTGCCAATTGAAATGGCTCACTAAAAAAGCCAACGGTCCTTCACCACAGATAGCACCAGACATGCCTACTGTTAATAATAGTCCAGTTAAAGTAGCGAAACGACGCTGTGGGAAATAATGCGAAATAATGACGGCCGTGCCTAAAAGCGCGAATGCAGAGCCTAAGCCAGTGATGGCACGTGATAATTGTGCCATCCAAAAAAGATGCGTCGTTGCAAAAAGAAAGGTGCCTACGGCGCAAAATAGTATGGCAATGGTCATTAGTCGCCGTACGCCGAATTTATCTAATAATATCCCCGCTGGAATTTGCATGGAGGCATACGCTAAGAAATAAAATAAAGTGAAACGACTTAATTCTTCAGCATCGATTTGAAAAGATTGCATCAATTCTGGAACCATGACATTAGGGGCAACTTGAATAAAATATTCATAAAAATAGAAAAAAGCGCCAACTAACCAGCTGGTCCAAGCTATTAAGTAGAGGCGTTTCATTTTATTCGTAGTGGCCAATTGTGGCTCTATAGACATAGAAATATCTGCCATTAAGAGTTTCATCTAATAAGTTAATAATTCTAACAGTTTAACAAAAATAATAGAAGGAAGCTATTCTATTGGGTAAATAGAAGACAGAATTTGAGAAATATGTACCTATTGCACTTCAATATGCGAAGTCCCTTTATCATATCCTCGAACCGTCATCCCCGCGTGCGCGGGGATGACATTCACGACAATACTAATCTATGTTCGCATCTTCAAGTGCGTTTGGTATATACCTAATCAACTAAAAAAACGTATGCTTAACCACCGCATCATGGATCACCACCAGCAAACAAAAACAACTGGTCAGTAGAATGGTTCGTTGCAACCACAGTTGTGATAGCGTCATGGTCATATTATTGATATGTGCTTTGCGATGATAGAGGCGATAAAGATAATGCAATAGAGCGCCACAAAAGATAACCAAAAGATAAGCGGCAATAATCCAATGCGTATGAAAAGTATAATGCCGTGGATAAACTAACAGGGTGCCGGATATCATCGTCAATAAGAATAACCACAATACACTACGCAATAGACGTGGACGAAATACATGCCATGAGGAATCGTGTTTAAAGCTTAATAGCAATAAAGCGGAGACGTTTCCTATTAACAATAAGACGATGATCAAATGAAATGCTTTGACTAACGCTATCATTACATCCAATACACAAATATAAATAAAAATAACCACACGACGTCAACGAAGTGCCAATACCAAGCAATCGCTTCGAAAGCGAAGTGATTAGTAGGCGAGAAATCTCGTTTCAGCATGCGATAAAATATCACACATAATCCTATCGTTCCTACAGTCACATGCAAAGCGTGAAAGCCGGTGAGCATGAAAAAAGTAGTGCCATAAATACCCGAAGCTAAGGTTAAGCCTTTTTCTAAATAAGCGATGGTATATTCATGTGCTTGCATACTTAAGAAAGTCATCCCCAATAATATTGTTGCGGCTTGCGCAATTAACATAATGGAGCGTTTATTTTTTAATAAAGCCCAATGTGCGACAGTCACAGTAGCGCCACTGGATAATAAAATTAATGTGTTAATAGCGGGAATGCCCCATGTTTCCATAACGGATTTAGGCGCGATAAATGCGCTAGGATTAGGATTACTGAGAACAGGCCAGTGCGGTGTGAAATTTGGCCAATTGATTAGATGCGTTAAATAGTAATCCATTTGCCCACCGCTTAACACCGGCACTGAAATAAGACGACAATAAAAAAGTGCTGCGAAAAAAGCACCGAAAAACATGACTTCTGAAAAAATAAACCACGCCATGCCCCAACGGAAAGAATGATCTACTTGTTTGGCGCTCAATAATCCAGCACGGTTTTCACGGATCACCATGCCAAACCAACCAAACATCATGTACAACAAAGTCAATAAGCCAGCTGCAAAACAATAAGGGCCAAATTCTTTGCCAAAGAGAGTCGAGTGATGCAACCAATTGGCACCACCGAAAGTTGTTAAAAATAAACCGATAGACCCTTTCAAAGGCCAATTGCTGGGTTCGGGTAAATAATAACTACCGTGTTGTTGTGTCATGTTAAACCTCTTACCATAAACTATAGTTTTGATTGGGATCACTCGTTTGCATCATATATTGCACCGCGGCTTTTAATTCGGCGTCGGTACAATTAGCACAAGCGCCGCGAGGAGGGTGATCGCCTATACCGTGCAGAGTATTCAAGAATGTTTGTTCAAAGCCTTGATCAATGATAGGTTTAAATGCAGCGATATCGCCTGGCTTAGGTGCATTCTTAAAGCCATTGTTATGACAAACAGCGCAATTCGTTTCATAGATCTTTTTACCATCTTCGATCGTTAATTGTGGTGGTGGCTCTATCGTGCCAGCAGAACTACTGCTTGCCGTACCACTTTGTGCCGCATGTGCCATATAATCAACTGCATCTTCAATTTCTTGATCCGTACAACTTGAACAAGTGCCTTTCGGTGGCATGGAATTAAGGCCATGAATCGCATTGTTATACAGCGTTTGCATGCCTTGTGCGATTAAAGGATCCCAAGCTGCAGCATCGCCATATTTAGGAGCGCCACCTGCACCCGTACCATGACAGCCCGCACAATACGTGCCATAAGTTCCTGCGCCAGGGCTGCCTGAACTAGAAGGTTTGGGCGGTGTTTCACTTTCAACGGTTTTAATATACGTGGCAATGCTATTTAAATCTTCAGGGGTTAGATAATGTAAACTATCGCGATTGACTTCTGCCATAGGGCCCACCACAGTGCCACCACCAACTAATTCATTATGTGTGAACACGCGCATAATGGTTTCATTGGGCACAGTCCCTAAACCACTCTTACCAATGTCAGGCGCATAAGCACCTGATACATTCGAGCCAGCTAAACTATATTTCTTAATGGGCGCACCCAATGGAATTTTATCGCTTAATAAGACATAAGAAGGCGTGTGACACATCGCACAGTGTCCCGGACCTTCTACAATATATGCACCGCGATTCCAGGTGTCACTTTGATTAGGATCAGCTACATATCCATTTTCTTTAGGATGGAAAAATAAAATACGCCAGCCTAATTGCATAAAGCGAATATTAAATGGAAATACCATATCATTAGCATAGTTTTGTCGTGGTACGGCGGGGATTGCATTTAAATAAGCGCGTAGGGCATGCAAATCATCATCGCTTAAATTATTAAAATAAGGGAAAGGGAATGCTGGATAATAGTATTGATGCGTAGGCGAAATACCATGACGCACGGCTTTAATAAAATCAGCATCGCTCCAGTTACCAATACCGGTATTTTTGTCAGAAGTAATATTAGGAGAATAAATAGTTCCAAAAGGCGTTACAAAAGCAAGGCCACCGGCAAAAACAGGCCCTTTATTATGGGTGTCCGTATGGCAAGCAATACAATCGCCCATTTTGGCGACATATTCACCGCGTTTAATTAAATCGCCATTTGGGCCAGAAGTATCGACGGTAGGATATTCTGGATAATAAGTGGCTGCAGTTTGATTAGCCATGGCCACTAAATTTTCATTTACTTTTTTCGTGAGATACAACAAAAAGCCAATGACAATAACCAATAAAACAATAATAGCATTGCGGATGTGTTTTTTATGTTGACACAAAAATTGTTTTAGTGCATTCACTGATATAATCCTTATAAAGACTAGGGGCTAAATCTAATTTAGGCCCCATTATCAAAGATTTTGCGATAATAAACAAGTCTTTTTAATTCGGTAACATCGAGGAATGATGGGTAATCAATCGACAGCCGTCTTTGGTTGACAAATAAACAAAAGTATAGCGTGCTGGAACGACGACATCTTTGCCTTGTTTTTTACCATAAAAATTATACAAACCAGAGCTGACCGCACCATCCGCAAAGACTTGTATATATTGTTTGCCTTTGTATTTTACATGTGCGTTTTTATAAGTATCAAAGAAGTGGGTAAAATACTGAGTACGGCCTTGTTGCGTGATAATAGGTTTATTTTCAACAGTTGCCAATAGCACGGCCTGAGATGCGTACAGATTGACTACTTTATTGACATTATGAGACGCAATGGCATTGGCCCATTGTGTATTGGCGTGTTCTACTTGCGTTTTAGTGCAAGTGGCGAAAGCAAAGCTTAAAAAACTAGATACGATTAAACAGCTTGCTAAACGAACTATAAAATGGTTGAATTTAAAACGCATTGATTTTCTCCTTAAATGTAAGTCCTAAAATGATATCCAAGACATCATGCCATAGAGTTGGTATTTTGCCAAGAATATGATTTAATAACGCATAATAAAACTGGGCTTATTGTAAGTGACTAAATAAGGGTTAATTATGTACCAATGGATGCGAAAATTTTTTACAGTGATAGGCGGTGTATTCGCGATGATGGCAACTGCGTTTGCCGGGGGAGGAGATCCCATTTTATTCCAACATATATTTTGGTTCTTTGGTCATC
>CBFGYT010000071.1:0-7246 GCA_965653065.1 uncultured bacterium
ATACATGGGGTTATGTTCCACAGCCACTAACGGAACATAATATGACAATATCACGATATCCGCGCAATAAGCGTTGGACTGGTGTACTGCAAAGTAAATTAGGTGATAACTACTATGTTATCGAAGAAGGGTTGAATGGTAGAACAACGAATTTAGATTATCCCATTGCGCCCGATCGCAATGGCCAAAGATATTTTGCGCCCTGTTTGTATACGCATGCCCCGCTTGATCTTGTTATAATCGCTTTAGGTGGAAATGATTTAAAAGCTTTTTTTGAAAGAGAAGCGGAAGATATTGCTAACGGGGTAGGGGAGCTGATTGATATCGTAAGAATTTCGAATTATGGACCTGATATGATAGCGTCGCCTCATATCTTAATTATTCCACCGCCCATACCGTTATCAATTATTGAAACAATGTATGATGAAAATGGAAGTTCTATTTTTAAAGGCGCTATTGAAAAAGCAAAAAAACTTCTCCCGCTCTATTCTCTATTATCACGTGAGAAGAAATGTTTTTATATGGATAATGTGAGTGATATTCATCCTTCTAACATAGATGGAATGCATTTTGATTGTAATGCGCATGAGGAAATGGCTGCTAAAATAGCTAAGAAAATAGAGCTAATTGATAGTTCAATATCTTGATATTTGTATGCTTGCTCTAATAGAATAAAGATAAACTTTCATTTATGAGAATGACTATGCTAGTAATGCCATTATTTTTTTACCCTACCACCCTGACCTGGATCGATGATGATGGATTTTTCATTAAGATTGTGTCGGATACTTTTAAAGAGCAAGGCTATCGTTGTAAAATCTATTTATCTGCAGCGTCTTTTTTAAAGTTTTGGGAAGAATATCAAGCGACAACCGATAAAATCTCTTTTTTTGCAACTCCCGACGATAATGATTATGAAGTGAATCATGAATTACCTGTTCATGTTAATTTTAAAAGTATTATTGACCTCTATTACAATAAAGACCGAATAAAAGATATGAGCGCTATTATTGTTGATTTTAAAATGCCTGGCGTAACGGGCATAGAATTAATGCAGAAGCTATCTGAAGCAACAATCAAACGGATATTATTAACGGGAGAGCCGGATGATCAATTGGCTATCGATGCGTTTAATGAAGGTATTATCGAGCGCTTTGTTCGTAAAAGAGATTGTAATTTTATATCTGATTTAAATCTTTATATTAACAGATTAACCACACAGTATTTTTGTGATATTACAAAACCTTTATTGTCTCATCTTGAGGCCGACTATTTTTTACCGCAATCCGATCCTATCTTTATTGATTTTTTTGTTCAATGGGCGCAGATCAATAATATAGTGGAGTATTTTCTTTTTGATAAGAACGGAAGTATGTTAGCGATTAATAAACAAGGAGAAGCTTTTTATTTTGTCATCCATACAGAGCGCTCATTGGAGGCTTTTATCGAATTACATGAAGAAGAGAAGGATGCTCAATTTTTAATTAGCACTATTGTAAAACGTCATAAAATTCCATTTTTTGGATTATTTAAAGAGTCCTGGGAATTTGAACCCGCACAATGGGGGCATTACTTTTATGCGCCAGAAGTCTTAGTGGGAAGAGAAACTTATTATTGGAAGGCAATTCCGAGCAGTGATTTTACTTAAAGCAAATAGCCATTCCCGTTTTCACGGAAATGGCTTAAAAGTCTAGGGTTACCGCTTATTTGTTGTGATAATTAAACTTAGATTGCGTTACTGTTCCTACAATTTTAATGCTATCATCAAGCGTATCGACTTGTTCGCTATTCAACGCTTTCAGACGTTTTATAGGACCGTCTAATGATAATTGACGTAAAGTTGCTTCATCCGTATCGGCATAATGTACGATCACTAAATCACCATCGATAGGTTTATCCGTTAAATCAACCAATAATATCGTTCCTTTAGTAAAATAAGGCTCCATACAGGCTTTGCTCACAATGGCAATAGCTTGTTCGGTACTGACAGTCGCAGTTTCCCAATGTTCCCAATTATTAGATGTTAGTGTTGTCAAAAAATTGGTGGCATCTGTACATTGTTGCCAAGAAAGGATAGGAATATGCTTAGTCTGTTTTTTCGTACCGCTAGACGATAAATTGAATTGTTCGTGTGGCGGGGTATAAATAATTGCGTCTAAAGAAACGTTGAAAAACTCTGCTAATAGTTTCAAGGTAGAAACACGAGGATCTTCGGTTTTCCCTGAAAGGATCTTATGCAGAGTAGGTTGGGGGATATTGGTTCGCTTCGCTAATTTGGCTTCGTTTAATCCTTTAGCCATCATAAGCCTTTTGATGTTATTCACCAACCAGCTTTGCTCACCGGCTTCTTCCTTTTTATGCAGCGGTATAATTGACATTTTTTGACCTCCAAAAAGTATTTATTAAAAATATCTCTTAATAGTTTTAGGACCTAAACTATTGAATCCGAGTATAAAGAAAAAGAGTAGGGAAGTAAAGTAAAAATACGCTAAAAGAATAAAAAAGGAGCAAATATAATTAAAAAAAGGACTTTTTACTCCCTAAGTTATGCTTTACTTTTTTTATTTTCTATGCTTTTACGACTTAGTTAAGGGCCGACTTCTTTCTTCTTTTAAGGTTTTTACTTCATAATTAAAGCACAACTATTTGTATTGCTTTGGAGCTGTTTATGCTTGATATCGAGTAGGGTCAGAAAAACCGCCTTCTATAAAACCTTTTTTGCGCAATATGCAACTGTCACAACGACCACAGGCAACGCCTGCTTCATCGGCGCGATAACAAGAAACGGTCATGGCATAGTCTACGCCTAAATTCATTCCTAATTAAAGCACAACTATTTGTATTGCTTTGGAGCTGTTTATGCTTGATATCGAGTAGGGTCAGAAAAACCGCCTTCTATAAAACCTTTTTTGCGCAATATGCAACTGTCACAACGACCACAGGCAACGCCTGCTTCATCGGCGCGATAACAAGAAACGGTCATGGCATAGTCTACGCCTAAATTCATTCCTAAGCGTATCGTTTCTGCTTTACTGAGGTGAATTAACGGCGTTTCTATTTTTATTGTTTTCCCTTCAACGCCGGCTTTAGTGGCTAAGTTAGCCATCTGTTGAAAAGCAGCAATATAATCAGGACGACAATCGGGATATCCCGAATAATCGATGGCGCTAACCCCAATAAAAATAGCGTCGGCGTTTATCACTTCGGCCCATCCTAAGGCAATAGATAAAAATACGGTATTTCGTGCTGGCACATAAGTAATAGGAATGCCATTACTGCCGGTATAGTCTGGCACTGCAATGGTGTCATCGGTAGTAGCAGAATTGCCGATCGCTTTTAAATCGAGTGGCATAATATGATGTGAGGCTACTGTAAAAGCGTGCGCGATTTTTTGTGCGGCATTTAATTCTGCCGAATGCTTTTGCCCATATTGAAAGCTCAACGCATAACAAGAAAAACCTTGATCTTTAGCAAATGCTAAACACGTGGTAGAGTCTAAACCACCCGATAATAATACAACCGCTTTTTTCATATTATTTTTTCCCGATAAAAGTTATTTTGCTTTTCATAATTGGCTTCTAAATGCCATAAAGAAAAATTAGTTTTGATATCATAAATATCTAAACCCTCTTTTTGCTTTAGGATTTTGGCGCAACGAATAGAAAAAGGGAGTCCTAATAATTCTATGACCACTTTAACCAACCAAATATTCAACATCAATTCCAGTAAATGGCCTATGGAATACGTGGTGCCAAATGCAATGCTGATAAAGATAATACTATCAATTGCGGCGGCAAAAACGGTAGAAGTTAAAAAGCGTAACCCCATCCATTTTCCTTGGCATTTAATTTTTAATTTAGCCACAATATAAGAGTTTAATGGCTCCGAACAAAAATAAGCAGCGAAAGATCCGGCTATAATCCATACATTGGCCGTTAGAATTTTATCAAAAGCAGAGTTGTCTACAGCAAAGCTGGGGCTAGGTAAGTGAATTAATACTTGACCATAAACGAGAAAAATAACGTTAAATAAAAAAGCCGCCCAAATGGCACGGCGCGCATGTTTATAACCATAGACTTCAGTGATTAAATCAGAAATTAAATACGTTAACGGAAAAACTAAGATCCCAGGAGATAGCGCCAAATGAAACAGTTGAATTAAACGCGCATCAAACCAATTGGAAATAGAAATAAACATAGCGTACGATAGCGTTAAAAACCATAAAAAATTAGGCGCGCTCGTGTGTAAGATAACTTTGTCATTGCTGCTTTGCATGGGATCCTCGTGTTATTTTAACGGGTTCAAACGAGACAATTAATTGTTTGGCGATGATATTTCCCACCGCAATCCCTATCTTTCTGCGCTCTGATAGCGGTAAACAAGCGGCAGTATGCTGCAAAAACTTTTGCCACGATTGCTTGTATAAATAACGCTTATGAGAAGAGGTATGATAGATAATAATCTGTTGCCGATTTAATTCCACTTTAACAGGGATAACACGTTCTTGTTGAATACCTAAATAGCGACAAATCACATCATCTATCTTCTGCCATATCATGATCGTCCACCTAAAGAAATATTCACTTGTATGACAATGCCTATAATCTGATAGTGGTTCGTGGGAAATAAAACAATAGGTGCGATTTTATCGTGATTGGCGCTTAATATGCGTTTGTGTCCTTGAATGTGAAGTTTACGAATTAAAATCTTATGACAGCCCTCTACGCGGACGGCTACCAAAGCACCATTTTCAGGCGGTGTTGTACAATTGACAATAAAAACGGACCCTTTAGGGAATAAAGGCAACATTTCTTCTTCTGCCAAGAAAGCCATATCACCGCTTAACTTGGACGAAAGATAAACTTCAATATCGCCAATAGCGTCTTTACATTGCGCACTTAAATTGTAAAGTGGAATCGTTTTGGTGCCAATGAAAGTAATTTTATCTAAATCAGAAAGTTCAATAGAAGACGTCGTTAATCCACTGACCAAAGCGTCTAAAGTAATATCAAAGCCATCTCCTTGAAAAAAATGAACTATTTTAGTTAACATAGGAAGTTGTGGGTTATGCGTGCGTTGTGTGGGATCGGGATGTAATAGATTGGTGAGCATTTTGAGTGGGATACCTATCGCTTGCGCTAATTGCGATAGAGACAATTCCTGCTTATCACGCTCGTTTTTACGAGCGATTAAATCAGTTAGAGACAAATAAATATTATCGCTATAATTGTCCATTATGTTCACACTCTTGCTTAGGTGTTAGTTTTGGGGGCACTCCACTTAGGTCATAGTATTCAATAAATCTAGAATAGTAGTTTACGCTTTAAATATAAGAAAAGAAAGGGCGTAACTGCTATTGGCAGAGTTGCCAGCAGATCAAGAAATCTGTATAATATTAAAACATTTTAATATTAACTATTATAATTTCGAGAGGCAACTATGGCTGCGTCAGAACTATTGGTAGGGGAAGAACTCCGGACCATCTTTGAACGCTTACAAACACCGCATGCGAAATTGACGAAAGACGATACATTAGTATTGGTCGATGTGGATAGTACGTTACTTGATTCGTGGGGTAAATATAACGATTATTTACTTTCTAAATTAGAAGAAATTTCTGCTCAGAAGAATGTTAAGATTTTTCTTTTTACCAACATGGACTCTAGTAGAGTGAAGTATCCTCAAGAAGAGGCGCATCGCTGCAATGTATTACTTAAATTAGATGAGAAAAAGATAGCGGTTGATCGCATTGTTACAAAGGGTGATCTTGCTTATAAACATCCTGATACAAGCAATGTATTAAAAAAATATATGAGATGGTATGTAAAAAATATAGAACGTCACTTTACCGCTAGTATAGAAGAAATTATAAAAAATAAAGAAGATATACAGAGAATAAAACAAAGATTAAAAAGCTTGTTTGAGGAATTAGATACTACCGATGAAATGATAGATGTTGAATACACAAAACAAATAGCATCTACTCTTAAAAGTTTATCTGCCGAAGTGGAGTTGGATCATCAACAAAAAAAATGTGTTAACAAAGATTGTCAACCAAGTAAATTTATTGAAGCTGTAAAGATTTTTATTGAGATGGTAGCTGTTGTTGAAAGCGTAACGCAAGTTAGAGGTAAGAGTCATACTGCTCAGATTGCCGGAGCTTGCTTTGTTGATTTTTATATCCCAGCTTATATCGCGCATAATAATAAAGATGAGCAAGAAAGAGATAAACTTATTCTTCGACATAGAGCCCTTACTTTGTTAGATGAGGGTGTGTCAAGTCTTATTGCAGAACACGATCCTAAAAAATATCGTTGTCATTCAAAAATACCTTTGATAGATGCTATTTTACAAGATGAAACTACGGGTCGCCCAGGTAGAATTATTTTTTTTGATGATCGTCGTGAATGTATCAGCTCAGTAGGCGATAGGCTTAAACAAATGATTAAACCAAGCGAATCGCTTATTTATCACGCAGTTCATTTGTTTAATTTTGCCTGCGATGAGCCGATAGATCGTGCTAGAATTGATGGCGCTATTGCGGCCCATCAGGATGATGTGTCCTTAAACGAGTCTGCGCGTACTATATTACAAAGATTAGAGCGTATTATTGTAGAAAAAATAAAAAAGGGTAAACAAGACCTTAAAGAAGATGTTCCTGATACGACTTCTAAGATGATTGCAGCGCTAAAGAAGATGTGGCTTAAAATCAATGCTCTGTTACATGCTTACCCAGAGCAGCGTTGTATAGTTAGTTTGGTTGAGATTCACTTTAGATACAATATTGATCTAACTGTATTGGAGAAAGAGCATAAAAACGATTTGTTAGTGGCATGTCGTGCTTATGAAGAAGGACTATCAAAATCCAGCGGTGACAAAAAGGGTGACGAAGAAAAGATTAAAGTGATATTAGAGTATGAACTAGCACAAGTTGAATCTGAAGAGTCTAGAAAAGTTCGTGAGCAACTAGAAAACGTTTATAACACGTTATTTTGGGGAATAAAAAATGGCCGGTTAGAAAGCAGAAACCCTTTCGACGTCGCTAGATCCGAAATTAAGCCAATAGCACTGAGCAAAGAGTCCCCTTTAACGGATAAAAAGCTGACCTCTTACATCTCGTGTGTTCTGCTAGATTTGGAAAAGACAATTAAAGTGAAAGTAGATAAAAATAACGTGGGCGCGATATCTGAGTATTTAGAAAAAGCTTATGCAGCTGCTCACAATTGTTAATTCTCGAATGTTACAT
>CBFGYT010000072.1:0-7243 GCA_965653065.1 uncultured bacterium
TAAATGATGTTCAGCACACAACAAGCTAAAATTTCGACTTTAGATTCACATATATTCATAGAAGATGAATAGCAGCTGTATTTATAATTCTATGAAAAAAAGAAATACCAAGAATGCTGAGCGTAGCGCTAACTATTTATTAAGAGCTATATTTTATGGTTGAAGTTAAAAGTCCCCCTATCGCTAAAGTCGCACTTGATGTGCCACTGCGAAGAGTATTTGACTACACAATAAGTGCGCAAGACAACAATCCCTCTGCGGGCATGCGCGTGCGTGTTCCTTTTGGCGAACAAACTAAAATAGGCGTGATCACAGAGTGTAGTGATACTTCAGAAGTGCCGCATCATAAATTAAAATCTGTATTAGAGATTTTAGATACCACGCCGTGTGTTCCCCATGATATTTTACAGTTATGCTTATGGACAGCAGAATATTATCATGCGCCATTAGGCGAAGTGTTGGCGGGAGCGCTACCGGTGCGCTTGCGACAAGGAGAAATGTTAACAGCCGACACGATAACACATTATTATGTCAATGACTTAATCAATTATGTTCCGTCTAAACGTGCAGTAAAACAAAATGAATTATGGCACTATTTACAAGCACAAAACGGCGCAACAGTGGAAGAGATACAACAGCAAGGATTTAGTGTCGCCATATTAAAAGCGTTACAAGCAAAAGAATATATAGTGAGTCGAACCATATCGATTGAGAAAACGGTATTAAACTATACGCAAGCGCTACGAAGCGCTGGACATACTTTAAATGTAGAGCAACAACAAGCAGTCGATGCGGTGGGGGCGGCACTCAATACATTTAAATCTTTCGTCTTAGATGGTATTACTGGCAGCGGTAAAACAGAAGTCTATTTACAAGTGATTGCAAAAGTGTTGCAACAACGAAAACAAGTATTAGTATTAGTGCCAGAAATTGGGTTAACGCCACAAATGATCGCACGGTTTACTGAGCGCTTTTCTATTCCTATTGCTGTGATGCATTCGAAGCTCACCGAAAAAGAACGATTGCAAAATTGGCTAATCGCTAAAGAAGAAAGAGTTGGCATCGTGATCGGCACGCGCTCTAGCATATGGGCCGCCATGCCTAATTTAGGCCTCATTATTGTCGACGAAGCACACGATGGTTCTTATAAGCAACAAGAAGGAGTGCGTTATTCAGCGCGCGATGTGGCTGTGCAACGCGCTTATCAAAAGAAAATCCCAATTATATTAGGCTCGGCAACACACAGCTTAGAAACACTGTATAATGCTCAGCAACAGCGGTTTCATTTATTGTCTTTAACAGAGCGCGCTGGCAATGCTAAGCTTGGGCAATTTAAAATAGTTGATATTCGCAATGAAAAACTACAAGAAGGCATTTCTACGCAATTATTAAAAGAGATAGCCGCGCGTGTTGAGAAGGGCGAGCAGGCTTTATTATTTTTAAATCGTCGTGGATTTTCACCTATTTTAATTTGTCATCAATGTGCTTGGGTTGCGCCCTGTCCCCATTGTGATAGTTATATGACATTACATTTGTATCCAGAAAAACTGCATTGTCATCATTGTAATACGACGCGTGCCAAACCAAAGCGATGTGTCAATTGTCAAAGCGATGTCTTGATGCCAGTGGGTCTAGGCACCGAGCGTATTGAGCAAGTATTAAAAAGAGTATTTCCTAAAGTAGAGATAGCGCGCATTGATAAAGATACGACGCGTAAAAAAGGCAGCATGGAAATGTATTTACAAGATATCCAAGAGACACGATATCCTATTTTAATTGGCACGCAAATGTTAGCCAAAGGACACCATTTCCCTAATGTCACTTTAGTTGGGATTATTGATGCCGATAGCGGATTATTTAGCTCTGAATTTAGAGCCACAGAACATTTAGCGCAATTGTTAATACAAGTGGCGGGACGTGCTGGGCGCGAAGAAAAGACAGGTGAGATTTATATTCAAACCAGGCAACCACAACATCCCATCTTTACGATACTCTTGCAGCAAGGATATCATGCGGTAGTTAATTATTTATTAACGCAGCGACAACAAGCGCATTTACCGCCGTATACCTATATGGCTATGATTCGTATTCAAGGACGTAGCGCCAGTGTCTTACAGAGCGCATTGCAAGAAGCCAAAACAGGGATTGCGAAAGAATTATTACAAACCGTTCAGTGTTTAGGGCCAGCGCCTTCGCCTATGGCGAAACGAGATAAGTTGTATCATTATCAATTATTGTTATGGTCACATCGCCGAGGAACATTGCATCAAGCATTAACGCAAGTTATTATTTTCTTAAGTAGTAATAAACAGACGCGCGCATTGCGATGGTCGATTGATGTGGATCCGTATGATACATTTTAAGTATGCTCTTCGCATTTGGCTTTAGATCCACATATATATTTTCTTACGACACTTTTATCAACACATCTAAATTAAAATTGCCTTTTTTATCGGGCGTCATTGTGACTGTACTGGCACCGTTAGGTAACATACAGAGAATGGGTGGATCGTTATACATCATACTGGCGGTTAATTTCTGCGGCTTATTTTTGTAATCTTGAGTGATATTTATTTTGCATTCCCCTGGATCGGTCTCCGAAGGAAGACTGATAGTAAAATAATCAGTCAAATTACTGTCAGCAGAGGTTACATTTGTGCCATTGGCGGACACTGTTTCATAAGCCAAAGGGTACGTTTCTTTATCTACAATTTTAATATATACCGCTTGATTAGAGGTGTTTTTACTGTTGATATTCAATGTTGCTGCCATAGACAAGCCAGCAGCACATAATAGAGAAAAGGATAAAACTAAGCGTCCGTACATGATAGAGTCCTTAATTTAGGGGATAGTATTATCTATCAGTGTAAATAAGTTTTTTTAAAAAGGCAAGATGTAAGCGCATTACACATAAATTCACATTCGGTGACTATATACCCAAAGCATTTCAAGATGCGAAGTTTAACCACGGGGCATGAACATCGTCATTGCGAGCTTGCGAAGTAATCCACCGTATATATGTGAATCTAAAGTTGAACCGCGAGATAAGCGAGATCTCCCCCCTCTCCCGCAAAAAGCGTCGTTATAGCAGCAAAACTCCTTGCGCGGGAGAGGGGGGAGATCGAGGTGAAATTAGAAGTCTGTGCTTAATCCAAGATTAAATGATGTTCAGCACATAACAAGTTAAAATCTCGCATCTTCAAGTGCGTTTGGTATATATTTTCAAAGATACTCAGTCAATTCTTTTTTCACCACACATCGATTAATAAAAGTCGCAATTTCTAAAGACTGCATGTAGTTTAGTCTAGGATCCACTAAACTTTTATACGCCGCATTTAAATCTGCTTCGACTAAACCACTGGCACCGCCTAAACATTCTGTGACATTTTCACCGGTCATTTCAAAATGGACGCCGCCTAAATAAGTGCCCATTTTATTATGGATAAAAAAAGCCATTTCTAATTCTTGTAAAATATCATCAAAATAGCGTGTCTTAATACCGACTTTGGTTTTATGGGTATTGCCATGCATAGGATCGCAACACCAAATTACTTTCTGTGGCAGAGCATTAACGGCAGCAATTAACGGTGGCAACAAAGATTCAATATGATCTTTGCCTAATCGGTGGATTAAAGTTAATTTGCCAACTTCACAATGTGGATCTAATACAGAAATAATATCTACCAAGCGTTGTGGTGATAGCGTTGGCCCAATTTTAATAGCCAATGGATTGGCAATTTGGCGTGCGTAAGCAATGTGTGCCTCTTCGGGATGATTGGTACGCATGCCTATCCACGGAAAATGTGTTGCTGAATTATAGAGTAAACCATCGTATGTACGAGTGAGTGCGCTCTCATACGCTAATACCAGCGCTTCATGGCTGGTAAAAAAATGTAAATCATGCATCAATTTTTTGCTTTCTGGCGCTAAGTTATTAAAGAAAGAAAAAGTTTCTTCCATATGCGTGTTTAAATAACGGTACGCATCGGTCCAAGATTTCTCATTATTAAAAGGCAATTGCCATTCTTTTGCGTGATGTAAGTCAGCAAAACCATTGCTGAATAATCCACGTATGTAATTTAATGTAGAAGCTGCATGATAATAGGCAGATAACAAGCGATTGGGATCGGGAATGCGCGCATTGACATTGAATTCAGCGCTATTGATTAAATCGCCTTGATAACTCGGTAAGGTAATCCCTTCTCGCGTTTCAAATGCCTCACTACGCGGCTTAGCATATTGTCCAGCAATTCGTCCAATGCGTAAAATCGGTTTTTTCAATCCTTGCAATAAAATCAAACTCATTTGCAATAGAATTTTAACTTTAGTTAAAATAGTTTCTTCGCGACATTCAACAAAACTCTCTGCGCAATCGCCGCCTTGTAAAATAAAATAATCACCCATCGCTACTTTAGCAAGATACGATTTTAATTCGGCGATTTCTGACCAAGGAATTAACGGCGGCAATTGTTGCAGTGTCGTTAACGTGTGTGACAATAACGTTTTATCTGCATACATAGGTTGCAGTTTGGCATCTTTGTGTTGCCAATCATTCACCATGAGAGGCTCCCCAATTCGTGCCATACCCCATACCGACGACTAAAGGCACGGTTAATTTCGCCACACCTTCCATCGCGGTGCGCAAAGCTTCTTGCGCTTGTGCCAATGCCTCTTGCTTTACTTCTAACACCAATTCATCGTGTACTTGCATGATCATACGTGCCGCAATATTTTCTTCACGAATAGCCGTATCTATGCGTATCATCGCTTGTTTAATAATGTCTGCAGCACTGCCTTGCATAGGCGCATTGATAGCCGCGCGCTCGGCGGCGCGTTGTAATCCTTTATTTTTAGATTGAATATCCGGTAAATATAAACGGCGCCCCCAAATGGTTTCTACATACCCTTGCTCATGTGCCAGTGCGCGTGTTCGCTCCATGTACTGTGCAACGCCAGGATAACGCTCGAAGTATAAATCCATATATTTTTTTGCGGTGGTATTGTCTACGTCTAATTGTCTTGCTAAACCAAAAGCCGACATGCCGTAGATCAAACCAAAATTAATCGCTTTAGCATGGCGACGTTGTAATGACGTGACTTCTTCACACGAAATGCCAAACACTTCAGCAGCCGTGGCACGATGAATATCCATCCCTTCTGCAAATGCTTTGCGTAATCCTGCATCTTGTGACAAATGCGCCATGATCCGTAATTCTATTTGCGAATAATCGGCGTCTAAAATGACACAACCTGGCGGCGCAATAAATGCTTGTCGTATGCGTTTGCCTTCTTCGGTGCGTGCAGGAATGTTCTGTAAGTTGGGATCAGACGAAGATAGTCTGCCGGTCGCAGCACCCACTTGATGATACGATGTATGCACGCGCCCTGTATAAGGATTAATTTGTAAGGGAAGCGTATCGGTATAAGTTGATTTTAACTTGCTGATACTACGATATTCTAAAATAATTTTGGGCAAAGGAAAATCGTGTGCTAATTCTTGTAATACCGATTCCGCCGTCGAAGGTTGTCCCGTAGGCGTTTTCTCCAAAATAGGAAGCCCTAATTTAGTAAATAATATTTCTTGCAATTGTTTAGGCGAATTAATATTAAACGTACTGTCGGCTAATTGAAAAGCCTGCTGTTCTAATTGTTCTAATCGTGCCGCCAATTCTTTGCTTTGTTGTTTCAATTGTTCGCCATCGATTAACACGCCCGTTTGCTCCATGCGCGCGATCACATTAATGAGAGGTTCTTCTATCGTCTCATAGACTTTTAATAACACGGGGCTTTGTTGTAAGCGCGGATAAAAATAGTGATGCAAGCGCAATGTCACATCGGCATCTTCAGCCGCATACTCAGTTGCTTTATCTAAAGGCACTGCATCGAAAGTCACTCTTTTTGCGCCTTTGCCGACAACGTCATCATAAGTAATGGTGCGATAATCTAAATACTTTAAAGCCAAACTATCCATATCATTGCGATTGCCTGCGGATAAGATAAACCCTTCTAATAACGTATCCATGAGAAAGCCTTGCACAATGATGCCATAACGTGAAAATAAATTGATATCAAATTTAATATGATGACCTATCTTTGTTAAAGTCGCATCTTCTAATATTGGTTTTAATTTTTGTAATACATGCTCGCGAGAGAGTTGCTGTGGCGCATTTTCGTAAGCATGGGCTAAGGGGACATAAGCTGCTTCATAAGGAGACACGGAAAAAGAAAGTCCTACCATATTCGCTTGCATGACATCTAAATTATCGGTTTCTGTATCGATGGCAAATAGCTTGGCTTGTTTTAATTTTTCTAACCAAGTGTCCAACTGAGTGTCAGTTAAAATGCAATCATATTTTTTGGCAACTTCTTTTTTAGGAGTCGGTACGCCACCTTGATTTAAATCTCGCAACCAAGTCTTAAACTCCATTTTTTCCAACCACTCTTGTAATAAAGCGGTATTTTTTTCTTGTAAATTTAAATCATCTAAAGTAACGTTTAATGCAACATCACATTTGATCGTCACTAATTCTTTGGTTAACGGCAAATGAGATAAAGCGGCGCGTAGACTATCGCCTACTTTTCCTTTCATATTATCGGCATCAGCAATAATGTCTTCTAAGCTGCCGTATTGTTGTAACCATTTAACAGCCGTTTTGGGACCGACGCCATTTACGCCGGGAACATTATCAACCGAGTCGCCGACTAAACTTAAATAATCGATGATTTGTGTTGCCGTCACCCCAAATTTTTCGACGACGCCAGCTTCATCTAACAGCGCATTATTCATCGTATTAATGAGCGTCACTTTATTATCGACTAACTGCGCCAAATCTTTATCGCCGGTAGACACTAAACAATGCCACTGACGTTTTTTAGCTTGTGTTACCAACGTGCCAATCACATCGTCGGCTTCTACGCCGTCTACAATTAACAGCGGTACGCCCATGGCTTCGATCAACGTGTGTAATGGTTTAATCTGACACACTAAGTCATTAGGCATAGGTGGACGATGCGCTTTATACTGTGGATACAAATCATCGCGAAACGTTTTCCCTTTGGCATCGAATACGACAACGACATAAGTAGGCGTATAATCATTTAATAATTTACGTAGCATATTGATAACGCCATAAGCAGCCCCAGTCGGGTCGCCGCGACTATTCACTAATGGCGGTAACGCATGAAACGCGCGATATAAATAAGACGAACCATCGACTAAAATAAAAGGATGATTGGGATCAGT
>CBFGYT010000073.1:0-7094 GCA_965653065.1 uncultured bacterium
CCATATTTGGAATTTTCCCAACGTACTAAAGCTTCAACATATTCGATTTTATTGGTTTTTATACTCAAAGCCGGTTGATAGTGTAATGCAATCGCTTCTTGTTTGATAGCGGTACGTAATTCTTGCATGAGCGTTTCTTTACGGCGGCTTTGTTCATGCATACTGTCTGTAAAATAATGATAACTGTTACGCCCAGATTGTTTGGCTTTATACATCGCAATATCAGCATTTTTTACTAAAGTTGCAGCACTGGTTCCAGAGGTAGGAAACACGGCAATACCAATGCTGGTACTGTTTAACACTTCAGTTTCCCCAAACTGATAAGGTTTCTGTGCTGCGGTAATAATCTTTTCTGCAGTAGGCGCGGCGTCTTCTTGTCGTGCAATGGGGTCTAAGATAATAGCAAATTCATCACCCCCTAAACGAGCAATAGTGTCTGATTGTCGAACGCAACTGCGTAACCTATTCGCGAACGCTTTTAACAAAGCATCGCCCATGTCATGACCTAAAGTATCATTAACTAATTTAAATTTATCTAAATCAAGGAAAAGCACGGCCATTAAACTCTTATTTCTAAGATTACGAGCAATACTTTGTGATAGTATTTTTTCAAAGAATAATCTATTGGGCAATTTGGTTAAGTGATCATACATGGCTAATGACATGAGTTGTTCTTCAAATGCTTTGCGCACAGTAACATCACTAAACACAATGACGAGACCATCTTGTGTATTACTGCTGAGAGGGGTGGCTGTATATTCTACTGGAAAAGACTTGCCATCGGCACAAACAAAGTACGTGTCTTCACTATGATATACCAGCCCTTTTTGACAGGTATCATAAATCAATTTATTATCCCACGAGTTGCCATTCATATTATCTGATTTTAACAATTGATTGAAGTTTAATGTGACGAGAGAATTTCTTGGGTAATGTAATAGTTTTTCAGCGATAGGGTTGGCAAAATGGATGTTGCCATTCCAATCTAGCCCTAATATTCCTTCACTGGCAGCATTTAAAATAGATTGAAATTGTTCTTCCGCTTTTCTATGCTTTGTTTTTTCTTCATATAAATCAATAAAAACTTTTATCTTCCCAAGCAGTAGATCTTCTTGTATGGGTTTGTAGAGATAATCAACGGCACCATATTTGTATCCTTTAATCTTATGGGCTTCATCGCGATAATTTGCGGTAATAAAGATAACAGGAATATGCGCTGTTCTTTCATCTAATAGCATAGTTTCCAGTAACTCATAGCCATCCATTTCAGGCATTTGCACATCTAGTAAGGCCAAAGCAAAGTCATGTTCTAGCATCATAGATAAAGCTTCATTGCCAGAAGTGGTTTTATATGTAGTCACTTGCAAAGACTTTAATAGCTTCTCTAGCACAACTAAGTTCTCTGGTTTATCATCGACTAACAGTATTTTGGGAAATAGATTATTATCTTTCATGATGTTATGTGCCTAAGTAATTCATAATTAGAGATAGCTTAAAGGGGGTGCCTTTTTCTGATTTCAAGATATGATACTGTTTTAAATCTGTGATGGTATCTTCGCCATCAACACATAAAACAGTGGTTTGCGCATTATTGTTAATAATCGTTTCAATCAAATCTTTTTCAACCCCTAGTGAAGCGTCAATAAACCATAATTGAAAAGATTTTTTTTCTGATAAGTATTTTTGTAATTGACTTAGGTTAGCAATTTTTTCAACTTGGAGGTTGTGTTTTTGCAATAAATTAGCAAAAGAAAAACTGGATTTTAAATGACTGCTCACAATGGCAACGTGACTGATGGGGAACTTTTCTTCCGGGATATCATCTATGACTTGCCAAGGTGAATTAGTAATTTTTTTGCTTTTTTCAACGGGAATAGGTTGTTCAGTCACATTCGTATCAAGAGAGGACTTATCATTACTCAGTTGAGAAATGGTTTTGATATTCTCTCTTTCTGCATTTATTCCTAGAGGAAGATAAAGACTGAAGGTGCTGCCTTTATTTTCTTGACTGGTTACATCAATAAATCCACCGAGTAGGGTGGCTAATTTTAGACTAATGGATAAGCCTAATCCTGTGCCACCATACCGTCTACTGGTAGAACCATCTGCTTGACGAAACGGTTCAAAAATAAACTTTTGTTGTTCTGTGCTAATTCCAATCCCAGAATCAATCACATCAAATTGAATACAATCTCTTGGAGACAACTTAAAAATCTCCATTTTTGAATTATATACAGGTTTTTGTATGTTTAGAGTAACGTTGCCTTCGTGAGTGAATTTGATGGCATTACCAATCAAATTACGCAAGATTTGTAGTAAACGATGTTCATCTGAAACTATTTTATTGGGGAGAAGGTCATCAATGTTGATAGTGAAATTAATATTTTTCTCATTAGCGACATGTAAGAACTGACTTAACAATAAACTTTTTAGCGTAGTTAATTCAACATCCCCAGATTGAATTTCTAACTTTCCAGCTTCTACTTTAGATAAATCTAGAATATCATTAATAAGATATAATAGATCTTCTGCGCTGTGATGAATGATTTTCAGAGAGTCTAGCTGATCTGAGTTTAGATTATTATCATTATTAGAGATTAATAGCTTTGTTAATATGATTAAACTGTTAAGAGGGGTTCTTAACTCATGAGACATATTTGCTAAGAACTCGGACTTATATTTGCTTGCTTTTTCAATTTCTTTTACAAGTTGATTAGAGATCTCTTGTTGTTGTGCTGACCGTAAATGACCGGCGATAAGCGGAGAAGCCTCTGTTAATAATTGAATGTCAATTTCACGGATTGGATTGTAAAAATTGATTTCTATCACGCCAATCAATTTCTTTTCATATAGAAGAGGGGCTATATATAGTCCAACAGAAGAAAACGAATGAGTTGCACCGTCTATTGTGTTGGAGTGGTGTACATTCTTCTTTGTAGAGTGTACATCTTTAATGATAAGAGATTTTCTTTCCACGCCTACTTGCCCAATTAATTCTTCTCCTAATAAAAAAGTGCTTTTTATGCGTTGCGTTTTAGCCACTGCGAATCCAGCAGAAAGATGCAATGCAGGGGCATTTTCATCTTTAATATAAATAGCACCCATGCCAGCTTGAATGTAGTGGCATAAAGTATTGAGCGTGATTTCAGACAATGCTTGCACTTCATTCTTTTCTGATAACAAAGAAGCTAATTGATTTAATCCTTCTTGTAACCAATGTTGATCATTGCTTATCTTTTTATTCATTCGTAGTGTTTTTGTCATATGGGCTAATGCTTGCCCTAATTTATCGTTTGCAGAGCGCGGCTTAATTTCAGAAGTAAAATTGCCTTCTGAAATAGAATACGCTTGTTCAACAATTTTGTCGAAATTACCTAGCATTTTATTGATGGCAATACCTAAGCGATCCAATTCACTTTTCACAATGACGCGATGACTGTGATCTCCCATAGCAATATTATTACTTACATTGGCCAATTCATCGAGAGAGCTGACGACTAAATTTAATGTTTCACTTAATTCTTCAAACTCTTTAGAAGCAGATAATTCTAAGCGATGACTCAAATCACCATTGGCTAAATTTCGTGTGAATAAAGTCATTTTTTGTATTGGTTTTGTAATAGAGCTGCTGATGATAACGATAAATATGATGCTTAATAGAATGCCCATTCCTAAAAGAACAGCACCAATTATCATGAGTTGCTTTAATCGAGTATTTAAATCATTTAATCTTTGTGAGCTTAAAATTTCTTGTGTTGCAACGGCATTATTAATTTTATCATCTAAGTCCATCATTTGTTGCACAACCGTTTTTAAGTTGATAAGAACGGTTTGATTAAGACCTTGTTGTAGGGACTCATTAATGAATAAGTCATGATTTGCTTTAATTTCTGCAATTGATTTTAAATCTAGACTTAACAATACTCGCAAAGATTCAGATAGAGTGGGAGAGTTCTTTACTGTTTGATTTTTGCTGATTTCATTATAACGCGGTATAATGGTATTGTTCCAAATCTCTTTAGATTGCTCGGCATACGTTTTATCATCAAATAAAGCATAAGCTTGTAAGATTTGTATACTTTTGTTTAAGTTATCGCGAATATCAAACAGTTTTATAATGATGGGGCGATTTAATTCAAGATAATTGGTGCTGATTGTTGCCATTTGTTTTTCTTGCCATAAGGCCCATACAATGGTGAAGACAAAAATGGCATTGACTAATAAAAAGCCAAACCAAATTTTGAAATGTAAGCTATATTGTCCCTTTGCAGCCATAATCTTTTAAACCAAATTTAAATATATAACAAAGCATAAAACATGCCAGTCTACATCCACGCACCAGCACTATTTTAGAGTATAGACACTTTTAGCACGAATGGGTAATTTGTCCTATAATTGTCCTAGATTCAATGGTATCGGCTTTCGCAGTCGTTTCTAACGATGGGATCTAGGACTGACATTATGAATAAGAAACAATTATTAGCTGAGTTAATGGCACAAGGCATCACGGATAAGAAAGTGTTGCATGCCATAGATATCATTCCGCGACAGCTTTTTGTGCCTGAAGAAGAGCAGTTATACGCTTATAGTAACACAGCATTACCGATCGCTTGCGCGCAAACGATTTCTCAACCTTATGTAGTTGCTTTGATGACACAAAGCATGTTGCTATCCCATCCCAATAAAGTATTAGAAATAGGAACGGGTTCTGGCTATCAAGCTGCGATTCTATCAACCTGTGTTGAGACCGTTTATACTATAGAAAGAATTCGTGATTTATATGAAAGAGCGTCGCAGCGTTTTACTCATTTAGCATTAAAAAATATTCATTCATTTTATGGTGATGGCATGCTAGGATTATCACCGCATGCGCCTTTTGATGCTATCTTAGTGACCGCGCGTGCGACCAAAGTGCCGGAAGGTTTGTTACAGCAATTAGTAGAAGGCGGCGTGTTGATCATGCCAGTAGGCGATGCACAAGAGCAAGAGCTGATGCTGATTAAAAAAACTAAAGGGCAAGTCATTTATCAAAGCTTAGGCGCTGTGGTATTTGTGCCATTGCAGGGTGGGATAATTTAAGGGCATACCCATTTTACTTTGAAATATGAGATTTAAGTGATGATAGTGAGTGCCCGTCATTGCGAGGAGCGTAGCGACGTGGCAATCCAGAGAATAAGCCCACAATCCTGCGGCTTATTCTCTGGATTGCTTCGCAAGCTCGCAATGATGACATTCATGTTCCGTATTAGCTTTTGTGTTTCGAAGTAAAAGGAACACATTCCATGTTTACACCGTCATCAATCTCTCTACTTCAATCACATTAGGCATATGACGCACTTGTTGCGTGAAATGATGCAATTGCGCGGAGTCTTTTACTTCTATTAATAAATCGACTCTCAATTGATTATCGGCGATTGTGTTGTTGATGCGCGTTAAGTTAATTCTTTCTTGGCTCAATAAAGCAGTAATGTCTTTAATTAATTCATGCTGTGCATAAGCAAGAATACGCAATTCCACGGTATACTTTGTTGCCGCATGATTATGCCAATCGACAGCAATAATGCGTTCTTTAGCATGTAATTGCTGTAAAGCGCGACAAGTTTGATGATGCACAGTGATCCCGCGCTGCTTAGTGATAAAGCCAATGATAGGATCACCCGGAATAGGTTTACAGCATTTCGCAATGGTATGTAAAACATCATGCAGGCCATACACACTAATATCATCTTTTTTAGCGCGATCGATACTTGTCGCATTGGGTTTAGTGAGAACTTCTGCTGCAGCAACAGGTTCTGTTGACGGAATTTTATTTAAGACTTGTGCTATTTTAAGAGAGCCATTGCCTAATGCGGCTAACATGTCATCGCTGGATTTAAAATGCAGTACTTTGACTAAAGGCAATAGAGAAGGCAATTTTATATGTTCACGCTTTAACGCTTCATTCAGATAAGAGAGCCCTTCAGCAACATGTTGTTCATAGTTTTGTGCTTTAAACCATTGTACTATCTTAGCGCGCGCCTTAGTGGTGGTAATAAAATTAGCTTTAGGATCTAACCAATCTAAACTAGGATGAGGCTCTTTTCCAGTAATAATTTCAACGCGATCGCCTGTTGCTAAGGAATAAGATAAAGGAACTATCTTGCCATTAATCTTTGCTCCTTTGCAGCGATGACCGACTTCACTGTGAACGTGATAAGCGAAATCAATAGGCGTGGCGCCTTTGATTAAGTCTACAATATCGCCTTCGGGGGTAAATACATAAACTCTATCATCAAATAAAGACGTGGTTTGGAATAGCTCGTCGCGCTTTTCTTGATGTAAGTATTCACTTTGCCATGCAATCAATTGACGTAACCACGAAATTTTATCTTCAAAGTCTTGTTTTACGCTGCCACCTTCTTTGTACTTCCAGTGTGCGGCCACTCCCAACTCTGAAACTTCATGCATGGTAAAAGTACGAATTTGTACTTCGACATTCTTTTGATGGGGCCCAATGACGGCCGTATGTAACGATTGATAGCCATTTTCTTTGGGCCTAGCAATGTAATCGTCAAATTCTTCTGAAATTGGGATCCATTGTTCATGAACGATACTTAATACACGGTAACAGTCATCAATAGTAGGTACTAGCACACGCACAGCAAACGAATCATATATTTTTTCTAAGCCAACGTTTTTGCGTTTCATTTTACGATGAATACTGTAAAGATGTTTAGCTCGCCCAGATAATTCATGGCGCTCTAATTGTAAAGAAGTTAATAGCTCATGAAAATGTTGTTGAAATTCATGAATATATTCTTCACGTTCAACTCTTTTTTGATCGAGTGCTTTAGCTAAAGCTTTATAATCTTCTGGCTGTAAGTAACGGAATACCCAATCTTCCATTTCCCATTTTAAATGACCTAAGCCTAAACGGTTTGTCAAAGGTGCATAGATTTCTTTTACTTCAGTAGCGACTCTTTTCTGAAAAGTAGTATCTAAATGGCTAGCGGCGCGCAAATAACACATCTTTTCACTGATTTTTAAAATTACAACGCGAATGTCTTTTGCCATCGCCAAAAGCATTTTACGTAAATTGTGTATTTTAGAAGGCA